>NZ_JAQGFU010000178.1:0-9167 GCF_030078455.1 Klebsiella sp. Ech2A
CGATACCGGTGCCGGAAGGCGAGTTCGCCGAAGAAGAGCGCTACATGATTAACGGCGTGCTGACGCTTGCCCAGCGCTCGCTGCGCGGCATCATGACGCCGCGCGGTGAAATCAGCTGGGTTGACGCTGAGCAGAGCGAAGATGAGATTCGCCGCCAGCTGCTCTCTTCCCCGCACAGCCTGTTCCCGGTGTGCCGGGGCGAGCTGGATGAGATCATCGGCATCGTTCGTGCCAAAGAGATGCTGGTGGCCCTGGAGGCCGGTGAGAACGTGGCGGCGCTCGCTTCGGCGTCGCCGGCGATTGTGGTTCCGGAAACCCTGGACCCGATCAATCTGCTGGGCGTTCTGCGCAGGGCCCGCGGCAGCTTCGTCATTGTCACCAACGAGTTCGGCGTGGTGCAGGGGCTGGTGACACCGCTGGACGTGCTGGAGGCGATTGCCGGCGAGTTCCCGGACGCCGATGAGACGCCGGAGATTGTTGCCGATGGCGACGGCTGGCTGATCAAGGGCTCGACCGATCTCCACGCGCTGCAGCAGACGCTGGGGCTGGATGATATCGTCAACGAAGAAGAGGATATTGCGACGGTTGCCGGGCTGGTTATCGCCGTCAACGGCCATATCCCGCGCACCGGCGACGTCGTCGAGCTGGCGCCGCTGCAGTTCACTATCGTTGAGGCTAACAGCTATCGTGTCGATCTGGTCCGCGTCGTCAAAACGCGCCACGATCACGACGAAGAAGAGTAATCCCGCCGTCCTGCCGGCCTCCGCAAGGGGTCGGCAGGCTATTCGCTATCCTTTTCCCCCACCGTCGCCAGGTTGTGCATCGCCAGCCATTGCGGGAATTCGTTTATCGGCATCGGCCGGGCGTAGCGAAACCCCTGCAGGATATCGACGCCGTGGTCACGCAAATACTCCGCCTGCTCCTGCGTTTCAACGCCTTCCGCGATAGTGACAATTTCCAGGCGATGCGCGAGGGCAATAATCATATCCGTTACCGTCGAATTTACGCTGTCGATGCCGATGGCGCTGGTGAAGGACTTATCAATTTTTAAGATATCGGGACGCAGTTTTTTCAGCCATGACAGCGAGCTGTTGCCGGTACCGAAATCATCGATTGCCAGCTGCACGCCTTTGTAATGCAGGTGTTCGGCCATATGACGATCGCCATCCTGCAGTACGTCGCGCTCCGTCAGCTCCACCACCAGCTGCTGGATGGGATGGGCGCTAAACCAGTAGTGATGCAGATCGCGCAGCAGCTCGCCGTTAGCAAAGTGGCGGGCGGCGACGTTGATCGAAATATGGAAGCTTTTCTCCTGGGGGAAGAGGTTGAGCTGGCGCGCGGTCTCCGCGATGACGTAGCGGGTGAGGGGAACGATAAGATTGTAGCCCTCGGCAATGGGAATAAAAACGTCGGGGGAGATTTTCCCGCGACGCGGATTGTTCCAGCGCAGCAGGATCTCGACTCCGCAGCATCTTTGGCTGCGCGCATCCTCCAGCGGCTGGCACCAAAGCTCGAACTCGCGAGAAGCGATCCCGAGGCTGATCTCACGGGAGAAGCTGAGCCTGCCGGCGGTGATGAGCCAGGCAATGCCGGTCATCAACAGCGTAAGGATCAGCGCCAGCGGCAGCTCGGCGGGCAGGTCGTTGAGGGCGATGGCCGAGGCGCCCGGGCCGCTGACGTTGATGGTAAAGGGAAACTGCGAAGAGCTCTGGCGATAGATAATGCGCTCGCCGGGAATGGCGTCGCGGTCCACCAGGCCGAGGCCGTAAATAAAGCTTTTATCTCCCACCTGCAGCCCAATACCGGTAATCAGCGGTGATTTCGCGTTGAGAATTAACTCCCCCAGCAGCTCAATGTTAATCATCAGCATGACGCCGTCGGCGCCGCTGAGAGATACCGGATACCAGCGAATTAATACCGGTGAGCCGACCAGCAGCGACCCGTCGGTGGAGAAGGCCAGAAGAGGGCGGTTGCTCGGCAGCATGGGCTGCCGCTGATGAAGGTTAATATTACGTTCGCCATAAATGCTGGAGCAGTAAAGAATATCGGATTTCACCAGCGCGATGGTGCGTACCGTCTGCAGCGAGGCCGCCAGCTTGCGTAAAGGCAGGTGAATATCCCGACACGGCTGGCCGACGAAACTGAGCATCGAGGCGTGCTGGCTCTCAAGCGGGAGAAGAATTTTATCCATGGCCAGCACCATCTGGTCGGTGACGGTCTGGATCCGCTGCTGATTTAGGCTACGCTGCGAAATAAATCGGATAACCAGCGTGGTTGTTAGCGTTAATAACGCAACAATCAAACAGACGGCAATACGTTTGCGGCGGTATGTCGTGATGACCTTATGTGCAGTCTGCATGCGCGACACCCTGTCGACTCTGAGTAACCTTCAGAATATCAATCGTCAGAGAGTAAGTGTAGTGGATGTAAATGAATAGCAGAAGAAAAATGCGCCGGTTAGGGCGCATTTCGTTTGAGATGATTTAGTCACACTGTACTTTGATGGCCAGACCGCCGCGGGAGGTCTCGCGATATTTGGCGTTCATGTCCTTGCCGGTTTCGTACATCGTCTCGATAACTTTATCGAGGGAGACGCGCGGTTCGCTGGTGCGGCGCATCGCCATACGCGCGGCGTTAATCGCTTTAACCGATGCGATAGCGTTGCGTTCGATGCACGGCACCTGGACCTGGCCGGCGACGGGATCGCAGGTAAGGCCAAGATTGTGCTCCATGCCGATCTCTGCCGCCACGCACACCTGCTCCGGGCTGGCGCCAAGCAGCTCCGCAAGACCGGCGGCGGCCATCGAGCACGCCACGCCAACCTCGCCCTGACAGCCCACTTCCGCGCCTGAAATAGAAGCGTTCATCTTGTACAGCGCGCCCACGGCGCCGGAAGCCATAAAGTAGCGAATGTAGATATCAGGGCTGACCGATTCAATAAAGTGGTCGTAGTAGGCCAGCACCGCGGGCACAATCCCGCAGGCGCCGTTGGTCGGGGCCGTAACCACGCGGCCGCCGGCGGCGTTCTCTTCGTTGACGGCGAGGGCAAACATATTCACCCAGTCAATGACGTTCATCGGGTCGCTGGAGAGCTTATCGCTGGCGACCAGCAGGCGGCGCAGCGCAGAGGCGCGACGCGGTACGCGCAGCGGCCCTGGCAGTACCCCTTCGGTATTCATGCCGCGATCGATACAGGCGCGCATGGTCTGCCAGACGTTGGCAAAATAGTCTTCGATCTCTTTTTTGTCGTGCAGCGCCAGTTCGTTCTGCATCACCATGCCGGAGAGCGACAGTCCGCTCTCTTTGCAGTAGCCCAGCATCTCCTGCGCCGATTTAAACGGGTAAGGTACGCTGAGCTCGCCCGCATTTTCTTTGCCGAAATGCTCTTCGTCGACGATAAAACCGCCGCCGATGGAGTAGTAAGTTTTGCTGTAGATTTCTTTGTCACCGGCCCAGGCATGAATCGTCATCCCGTTCTCGTGCAGCGGCAGGTTGTCGCTGCGAAAACGCATGCCGTCATCCTGCGGGAAATCGACTTCCTGCTGCCCTTGCGCCAGCAGCAGGCGTCCGCGCGCTTCTACGTCGCGAATAAATGCCGGAATCGCGTCAATGTCGACCGTATCGGGCTGATTGCCCGCCAGGCCCATGATAATGGCGATGTCCGTGTGGTGGCCTTTGCCGGTTAATGACAGCGAGCCGTAGACGTCTACCGCCACGCGCGTCACGTCATTAAGTAGTCCCTTTTCGACCAGGTCATCGACGAACTGTTTACCGGCCTTCATCGGCCCTACAGTATGGGAAGATGAGGGACCAATCCCCACCTTGAACATGTCGAATATACTAATCACCATAACACTCCAGTACAGGGTTGCCGCGGCTGCGGCAACGATGTGATAACTGCGCATAGTGTAAGAGGGAACCGTAGCATCAGCTTAACTATTCACATGAATTAAACTAATGGATAACCATCAATTTACTAATGTTGAGAGCGCCGTCATATTTAAGTATATACCCTAAATAACGGGCCCGACGGGGGAGCCGCAAGAGGGGGCGCAAAGGGCGGTGCGGGGGAGTTCGGCGAGCGAACGCGCCGCAAGGAGGGCTGCGCAAAGTCGATTAAGGCGTCAGGGCTTGACGCCGATTTGCAGGGCCAGCTCGCGGATAATCCCCGCGGTCATTCCCCAGACAAAATAATGCTGATACCAGGAAAGCCAGACCCGATGCGAGTTCCCGCGGCGATGGACATCCAGAGGATGATAGCGGCCCAGGCGCAGCGCTTCGGCCAGCGGCATTTCAAAGACCGCCGCCACCTCATCCTGGCTGGCGTGATAGCGCAGGTTTGGCGGGATGATCCCCACCACCGGGGTGACCTGAAAGCCGGTCACGCTATCCACCGGCGGCAGAACGCCGATGATTTCCACCTGTTCAGGGGGAATAGCCACCTCTTCCTGCGCCTCGCGGAGCGCGGCGGCAATCAGCGACGCGTCGCTGTTATCGACCGCACCGCCCGGGAAGGCCACCTGGCCGGCGTGCTTACGCATCCGCGGCGAGCGCTGGGTAAGCAGCAGCCCCGGCTGCGGGCGACGGACAATCGGTACCAGCACCGCGGCCTGGCGCTGATTGAGGGCGCCTTGCGAAGGCTGCGGGCGCAGTAATTGAAAGCGCGAAAGAAAGTCGTCCAGCTCAAAGGCGCTATCCGCCATATCTTAACTCTCCAGTTGGTGCAGAATGCGGTTAACTTTATCAAAGGTTTCCTGGTATTCAGCGTCTTCTTCGCTATCTGCGACAATCCCGCCGCCCGCAGAGCAGTATAGCTGCCCCTGCCACGCCGTCAGCGTGCGGATCGTAATGCTGGTGTCCATATTCCCGCACAGGCTGAGATAGCCGATGCTGCCGCACCACGCGTTGCGCCGCTGCGGCTCCAGGCTATCGATAATTTGCATCGCGCGCACCTTGGGGGCGCCGGTAATGGAGCCGCCGGGAAACGCCGCGCGCAGCAGGTCGCTGGCGTGAAGATGGGCCGGTAGCCTGGCGGTAATGGTGCTGACCAGATGGTGGACCGCCGGGAACGGCTCAACGACGAAGAGCTCGGGTACGCGAACGCTGCCGGGCTCGGCAACCCGGCCAATATCGTTGCGCATCAAATCGACGATCATCAAATTTTCAGCGCGATCCTTCGGCGAGTTAGCCAGCCTTTCTGCCTGGCGGGCGTCCTGCTGCGGATCGGCCAGCCGCGGTAGGGTGCCTTTAATCGGCCGGGTCTGGATTTCACCCTGATGGAGCCGGATAAAACGCTCCGGAGAGAGGCTCAGCACCGCGCCGTCATCGAGGCGAATAAAGGCGCTGAACGGGGCTCTGTTAGCGCGGTTCAGCTGACAAAATGCCTGCCACTCGTCGCCCTGATAGCGGGCCTGGAAGCGCTGGGCCAGGTTGACCTGATAGCAGTCACCGCTCTGCAGCCACGCCTGTACCTGGCGAAATTTCTCGCCGTACTGCTCGCGGCTCATGTTAGAGCGCCAGGCCGAGGTCAGGCTAAAAGGGGCCGCCGCTGGGGCAGCTTGTGCCGTCAGCCAGCGCAGGCGCGCGTGGGGATCGTCGTAGCTCAGCAGAGAGACTTCACGCCGCTGGTGATCGACGATCAGCGCCCAGTCGTAGATGCCGACCGCCATATCCGGCAGGGCAATATCGGCGTCGGCGTGAGACGGCAGCTTCTCGAAGCGGCGCCCCAGATCGTAGCCGAACAGCCCCAGCGCGCCGCCAAGGAACGGCAGGTGCGGATGGGCCTGTGGCGCGAGTCCACACTGCGCCAGCTGCTGCGCCACTATTGTTAGCGGATCGTCAGCCGAAGTCGTCAACGTTTGGCCGTCGTTCACCGTGGTGATACCGCCGCGGGTGGTCAGCGTTGCGCGCGGCTCGGCGACGATAATATCAAAACGGTTGTGCGGATGATCGGCAAAGCCTGAGTGCAGCAGCATCGCCCAGGGCGCTGCGCTTATCGGCGCAAAGTAGCGCTCGGCGGCATCCGGATGCCAGGGCAGGGTAATAATAGCGGGGGACAACATCTTCCTCGATCCTGATCGTTACCGCCCGCTGGCTAATAAGGGGACGGCGTGAAATAATTACGCCCCACAATGTAGCAGGAGTCAGTTATGTTTGCAGGTTTACCTTCGCTGAGCCACGAGCAGCAGCAAAAAGCAGTAGAGCGAATTCAGGAGCTGATGTCGCAGGGGATGAGCAGCGGTGAGGCGATTAGCCTGGTGGCCAACGAACTGCGCGCCACGCATACCGGGGACCGGATCGTAGCGCGCTTTGAAGATGATGAAGATGACGAACACGACGAACACGACGACGAGTAATTACATCGCGGCAATAATTTTAATTTCGACCTTGTATTCTGCTTTCATCAGCGCGGCCTGCACGGTGCAGCGAACCGGCGCGTGACCGGCAACAACCCAGGCGTCCCAGGCTCTGTTCATCGCGGCAAAATCACTTTTGTCCGCGAGGAAAATGGTGGCGTCGAGAATACGCGACTTGTTGCTGCCCTGTTTCTCAAGCACCGCGTCAATCTGCGCCAGGGTGTTGGCGGTTTGCTCTTCGGCGCCCGCGTCGAGATTTGCCGGCACGCCGGTGTAGTACAGCGTCTGGTTGTGGATCACCACATCAGACCAGCGGGCTTCCGCATCGATACGCGTAATAGTCATTTCAGTTTCCTCTCAATCCAATGAATTTCAGGCGGCGTAGCCGGCACAACCGGCGCGGGAACCGCCCGAAAGACGACGGGTATCTCCGTTTGACGGGGGCAAGACTGCCATAATGTTCCGCTCGCGTCACTACCCGGGCTGGTGAAAAGAGCTCCTCCCTGACATAATCACTGTCCAAATAACCAGGGGGCATTGTGATCGACGATTTTGCAGCAGACGGCCAGTTGGCCAACGCGATTCCGGGATTCAAACCGCGCGAGCCGCAGCGCCTGATGGCGGTGGCGGTGACGCAGGCTATTGAGGAAACGCGGCCTCTGGTGGTTGAAGCGGGGACCGGAACCGGTAAAACCTACGCCTACCTGGCGCCCGCGCTGCGGGCTAACAAAAAGGTGATTATCTCCACCGGCTCGAAGGCGCTGCAGGATCAGCTCTACAGCCGCGATCTGCCTACAGTCGCTACGGCGCTAAAGTTTACCGGTAAGCTGGCGCTGCTGAAGGGGCGGTCGAACTACCTGTGCCTGGAGCGTCTCGAGCAGCAGGCGCTGGCCGGGGGCGATCTGCCGGTGCAGGTTCTGAGCGATGTCATCCTGCTGCGATCGTGGTCTAACCAAACGATTGACGGCGACGTCAGCACCTGCGTCAGCGTGGCGGAGGACTCGCAGGCCTGGCCGCTGGTCACCAGCACCAACGACAACTGCCTTGGCAGCGATTGCCCGCTGTACAAAGAGTGCTTCGTGGTTAAAGCGCGTAAAAAGGCGATGGATGCCGACGTGGTGGTGGTCAACCATCACCTGTTCCTCGCCGATATGGTGGTTAAAGAGAGCGGCTTCGCCGAGCTCATCCCCGAGGCTGAAGTGATGATCTTCGATGAAGCGCATCAGCTGCCGGATATCGCCAGCCAGTATTTTGGCCAGTCGCTCTCCAGCCGCCAGCTGCAGGACCTGGCGAAAGATATCACCATCGCCTACCGCACCGAACTGAAAGATACCCAGCAGCTGCAAAAATGCGCCGATCGCCTGGCCCAGAGCGCGCAGGATTTTCGCCTGCAGCTCGGGGACCCCGGCTATCGCGGCAACCTGCGCGACCTGTTGGCCGATAGCCATATCCAGCGCGCGCTGCTGCTGCTCGATGACGCGCTGGAGCTCTGTTACGACGTGGCAAAGCTCTCTCTTGGTCGCTCCGCGCTGCTGGATGCCGCCTTTGAGCGGGCAACGGTCTATCGCGCGCGGCTCAAGCGGCTGAAAGAGACTAACCAGCCGGGCTTCAGCTACTGGTATGAGTGCACCTCGCGCCACTTTACGCTGGCCTTGACCCCGCTGACCGTCGCCGAAAAGTTTAAAGAAGTGATGGCGCAAAAGCCCGGCAGCTGGATTTTCACCTCGGCAACGCTGTCGGTAAATGACGATCTGCACCACTTTACCTCTCGCCTCGGGATTGAAGAGGCCGAGTCGCTGCTGCTGCCCAGTCCGTTTGATTATGCTCACCAGACGCTGCTCTGCGTGCCGCGCAATCTGCCGCTGCCGAATCAGCCCGGCGCGGCGCGTCACCTGGCGGCGATGCTCAAGCCGCTGATTGAGGCTAACGACGGGCGCTGCTTTATGCTGTGCACCTCCCACGCCATGATGCGCGATCTGGCGGAGCAGTTCCGCGCCACCATGACGCTGCCGGTTCTCCTGCAGGGGGAAACCAGCAAAGGCCAGCTGCTGCAGCAGTTCGTCAGCGCCGGTAACGCGCTGCTGGTGGCGACCAGCAGCTTCTGGGAAGGGGTCGACGTGCGCGGCGATGCCCTCTCGCTGGTGATTATCGATAAGCTTCCCTTTACCTCTCCCGACGATCCGCTGCTGAAAGCGCGAATGGAGGACTGCCGGCTGCGCGGCGGCGACCCGTTCGACGAGGTTCAGCTGCCGGATGCGGTGATCACCCTCAAGCAGGGCGTGGGGCGCCTGATCCGCGATATTGACGACCGCGGCGTGCTGGTCATTTGCGATAACCGTCTGGTGATGCGCCCCTACGGCGCGGTATTCCTCGCCAGCCTGCCCCCGGCGCCGCGAACCCGCGATATCCGCCGGGCGGTGCGCTTTCTCGCCGTGCCGCCGGGGCGGTGATCCGGCGTAAAATGTGATAAACTGCGCGCCATTTTGTCAATCTGCTACAGCGAGAGCGCGACAACCCATGCGAATTTTAGCTATCGATACCGCCACGGAGGCCTGCTCCGCGGCGCTGTGGAATGATGGCACCCTTTGTGCTCATTTTGAAATCTGCCCCCGCGAACATACGCAACGTATTCTGCCTCTGGTGCAGGATGTCCTTAACGAAAGCAACGTCCTGCTGACCGACCTGGATGCGCTGGCGTTCGGCCGCGGGCCGGGTAGCTTTACCGGCGTACGCATCGGCATCGGCATTGCGCAGGGCCTGGCGCTTGGCGCCGAACTGCCGATGATCGGCGTTTCTACGCTGGCCACCATC
>NZ_JAQGFU010000179.1:0-9126 GCF_030078455.1 Klebsiella sp. Ech2A
GGCACTGGGTGGTGGCCAGCTACTTTGGCCGTAGCGAAACGGCGCTCACCGAGGACGGCTGGTTTGATACCGGCGATATCGGCACCGTCGATGCGAACGGCTATCTGACGATTCAGGATCGGGCCAAAGATATCATCAAGTCCGGCGGGGAGTGGATCTCAACGGTGGAGCTGGAAAACATTGCCCTTGCCCACCCGGCTATCCGCAGCGCGGCGGCGATTGCCGCGCAGCATCCGCGCTGGGACGAGCGTCCGGTGCTGCTGTGCGTCAGGGCGGAAGGGGGAGAGGTCGAGGAGCAGGCGCTGCTGGCGTGGTACCAGCAGCGGGTGCCGAGATGGCAGGTGCCGGACCGCATCGTTTTCATTGATGCCCTGCCGGTGAGCGCCACCGGCAAGGTTCTGAAGAATCAGCTGCGAGCCGAATTCGGCCAGATACTGATGCGCGAGCCGCAGGATTAACGACCGGCCTTAAGCTTTTGATAATACTCTTCGTACAGGGTGCTGGCGCTGCCGACGTCGTTCTGCCATTCGCCTTTCTGGATGGTTTCCGCATCCGGGTAGAGCGACTTATCGTTGGCTACGCTCGGGCTGAGCATCCGGCGCGCGGCGAGGTTCGGCGTCGGATAGCCGATGGTCTCGGCAACCTGTTTGGCAACGTCCGGGCGCAGCAGGAAGTTAATCAGCTTCAGCGCGCCGTCGACGTTTTTGGCGTTGGCCGGAATCGACAGGCTATCCATCCAGAAGATGCCGCCTTCTTTCGGCCACACCACCTCCAGCGGCGTCCCGGCCTGGCGAGCGACGAACGCCGAGCCGTTCCATACCATACCGAGATTCACCTCCCCTTCCATATACGGGTTCGCCGGGTTATCCGAATTGAACGCCGCGACGTTTGGCATCAGCTTTTGCAGTTCGCTATACGCGGCGGCAATCTCTTTGGGATCGGTGGTGTTGCCGGAGTAGCCCAGCTTGCGCAGCGCAATCTGGAACACTTCCCGGGCATCGTCGGTCAGCAGCAGGCTGCTTTTGTACTCGTGCTTCCACAGGTCGGCCCAGCTGGTCACGGTTTTAGGGTCGATGGCGTCGCTGTTTACGCCGATCGCCGTGGCGCCCCAGATATAGGGAATGGAGTAGTCGTTATTCGGGTCGAACGGCTTATTCAGCATCTGCGGATCGAGGTTGCTGAAATTGGTCAGCTTGCTCTTATCGATCTTCTGCAGCATGCCCTCTTTGCGCATCTTATCGACGAAATAGGTCGACGGCACCACCAGGTCGTAGGCGCCGTCTTTGTAGGTTTTGAGCTTGGCGTACATGGTTTCATTCGACTCGTAGGTCGAATAGATAACCTTGATCCCGGTCTCTTTGGTGAACTGTTCCAGCAGGCCCGGCGGCACGTATTCGGTCCAGTTATAGAAATAGAGCGTTTTGCTATCGTCCGCGTGCGCGGCGCTCATCCCGACTGCCAGAGCACCCGCCGCGAGCAGGTGGCGTGACCATTTTTTCATTTAACGTCCCCTGGTTTAAGCCTGTTCAGCAGGCTATGGTAGTTGCCGGCCCGGGACGAGGCCCGAACCGGCTGCAGTAATCAGCCCCGTTTGGCTGAGCCTTTGGTGCCGTCGCGGGCAATGAGCTGGCTGGCGACAACCATCACCAGCGACAGAATCAGCAGGATGGTTGCCAGCGCGTTCACCTCCGGCGACACGCCCACTTTGACCATCGAGTAGATCTTCAGCGGCAGTATTTCGTAGCCCGGTCCGGTGACGAACGATGACACCACGACGTCATCCATCGATAGCGTAAAGCTCAGCAGCCATCCTGCCGCCACCGCCGGCAGCGCCAGCGGCAGGATTATCTTGCGCAAAATGGTCAGCTCGCTGGCGCCGAGATCCTTCGCCGCTTCCAGCATCCGCACGTCGAACCCCTTGAGCCGCGAAAACACCGTCACCACCACGAAGGGCAGGCAGAAGGTGATATGCGAGAACAGCAGCGACCAGAAGCCCAGCTGAATGCCAATCAGCATAAACAGCACCAGCAGGGAGATGGCCATCACGATATCCGGCGACATCATCACCACAAACAGCATTCCGCTGACGAACGGCTTACCGCGAAAGCGGTAGCGGTAGAGCGCGACGGCGGTCAGCGAACCGATCAGGGTGGCAAGGGTCGCCGACAGCACCGCCATAGTGAGCGAGTGCTGCGCGGCCTGCAGCAGGCTGTCGTTGTTCATCAGCAGGCTATACCAATTGGTGGTAAACCCCTGCCAACTGATGCCGAAGCGCGAACTGTTAAACGAGTTAACGATCAGAATAATAATGGGAATGTAGAGGTACGCGTAAATGGCGGTCATAAAACCGCCGCGCAGCAGTCGACCGATCATTCCAGCTCCACCTTGTTGTTAAGCAGCCTTGCCGCGCGCCAGTAAATCAGCAGCATCAGGCCCATCACGAGGGTTAACGTAATGCTGGTGGCCGCGCCAAACGGCCAGTCGCGAATATTGAGGAACTGGCTCTTAATGACGTTGCCGATCAGCAGGTTTTTCGCGCCGCCCATCAGGTCGGAGACGTAGAACAGCCCCATCGCGGGCAGCATCACCAGCAGGCAGCCGGCGATAATCCCCGGCATGGTCAGCGGGATGATAATGCGGATAAAGGTTTGCAGCCGGCTGGCGCCGAGATCCTTCGCCGCTTCCAGCAGCGGGCGATCCAGCTTCTCAATGCTGGAGTAGAGCGGCATCACCATAAACGGCAGCAGAATGTAGACCAGGCCGATAATCACCGCTGACGGGGTGTACATGATGCGCAGAGGCGTTTCAATAACCCCCAGCCACAGCAGAAACTCGTTGAGGTAGCCCCTGGTGCTAAGAAAGATCTTCAGCCCGTAGATGCGGATCAGCGAGTTGGTCCAGAACGGGACGATCAGCAGAAACAGCAGCAGCGGACGGACCTTTTCCGGCAGCCTGGCGAGAAACCAGGCAAAGGGGTAGCCGAGCAGCAGGCAGGCGAGCGTCGCCATCAGCGCCATATTCAGCGAGTGCAGCAGCACCGAGTAATAGAGCGGGTCCAGCAGGCGCGCATAGTTATCCAGCGTAAAGACCAGTTTGACGAAGTTCGCGTCGTCGCGGGTCAAAAAGCTGGTGCCGATAATCATCAGGTTGGGCAGGAAAACAAACAGCACCAGCCAGCCGACGATGGTGGCAATCACCACGCTTTGGAATTTACTGGTGTTCTTCATTAGCCAGTACAACCTCCCAGCTCTCGACCCAGTTGATGGCCATTTTCTGGTCAAGCGGGTGGTCAAAGTCGGGATCGTCCTCGTTAAAGAATTCGCTGACCAGCACCATTTTGCCGTTTTCCAGTTCGACCACCGATTCGAGGGTCATGCCTTTGTAATTGCGCTCGCGGATGTAGCCTATCAGGCCATCGGCTTCGCTGGCGTCGTGAACCTCATCGACGCGCAGATCCTCAGGACGCAGCATGACGTTCAGCGACTGCCCCTGCTCAACGGCAAAGTTAACGTAGATATTGCATTCGCGGCCCTCAACGCAGGCGCGGACGCGCTGCTCGTCGAGGCGCTCAATCACCGTCGCGCTAAAGATATTGATCTCGCCGATAAAGCTGGCAACAAACAGGTTCTTCGGCTCTTCATAAATTTCGCGCGGGGTGCCGTCCTGCTCAATTTTACCGTCGCGCATCACCACGATGCGATCGGACATCGTCAGCGCCTCTTCCTGATCGTGGGTGACGAAGACGAAGGTGATGCCGAGCTTGCGCTGGAGCGCTTTAAGCTCGTTTTGCATCTGCTTGCGCAGCTTGTAGTCCAGCGCCGAGAGGGATTCATCGAGCAGCAGCAGGCGCGGCTTGTTGACCACCGCTCTGGCAATGGCTACTCGCTGCTGCTGGCCGCCGGAGAGCTGGTGCGGCTTGCGCTGGGCAAACTCCTCCAGCTGCACCATGCGCAGGGCGTCGACGACGCGAGGCGCTATCTGCGCCGCCGGCGTTTTTTGCATCCGCAGGCCGAAGGCGACGTTTTCGAACACCGTCATATGCGGGAACAGGGCGTAGCTTTGAAAGACGGTATTGACGTGGCGGTTTTCCGCCGGAACGTGAGTGATATCGTGGTCTTCGAGATGAATGTGTCCGCAATCGACATTTTCCAGTCCGGCAATAAGGCGGAGAACGGTTGTTTTACCGCAGCCAGAAGGGCCAAGCAGAGTGAGAAACTCACCGTTATTGATGGTCAGATTCAGATCGGCGATAACCGTTTTGCCATCAAAGCTTTTACCAATTCCCGCCAGCTGAACCAGCGGAGAACGTGAACGCGGTTGTATATTCAATTTTTGACTCTGTCCCGTGTAGACGCAGCGGAAAGCTTACCGATGCGGGGTTTGTGGTTAACCACCTTTGGGGCTGCACATAATTAATAAGGGCAAGCATTCTACGGCAAAGGTTACCGATCGCCAATCCTTGTCGCCTGCAGATAGCCTACCTTTACAACATTACGCGAGTTAATGTATTAAATTCCCGTTTGCCGGGTTAAAAATGACCTGACGCAATATTTGTCTTTTCCGGCTTATCAATAATGTTGTCACAAAAGATGAGGGTGGCCACATGGATAAATTGCTTGAGCGTTTTTTACAGTACGTTTCTTTAGACACGCAGTCGAAGGCCGGCGTGCGTCAGGTTCCGAGCACGGAAGGGCAGTGGAAGTTGTTGCGCCTGCTGCAGGCGCAGCTGGAAGAAATGGGGCTGGTTAACGTGACGCTAAGCGAGAAAGGGACGGTGATGGGGACCCTGGCCGCGAACGCGGCGGGGGATATTCCGCCCATCGGCTTTATCTCCCACGTCGATACCGCGCCTGACTTCAGCGGCAAGCACGTCAGCCCGCAAATTGTCGAAAACTACCGCGGCGGCGATATCGCCCTCGGCATCGGCGACGAGGTGCTCTCGCCGGTGATGTTCCCGGTGCTGCATCAGCTGCTGGGGCAAACGCTGATCACCACCGATGGCAAAACGCTGCTCGGGGCGGACGATAAGGCCGGCATTGCCGAGATTATGACCGCCCTGGCGACGCTGAAGGCGAAAAATATTCCCCACGGCGATATCCGCGTGGCGTTTACCCCCGACGAAGAGGTGGGGAAAGGGGCGAAGCACTTCGACGTTGCCGCCTTCGACGCGCGCTGGGCCTACACCGTTGACGGCGGCGGCGTCGGCGAGCTGGAGTTTGAAAACTTCAACGCCGCCTCGGTGACCATCAAAATCGTCGGCAATAACGTTCACCCCGGCACCGCCAAAGGGGTGATGGTTAACGCCCTGTCGCTGGCGGCAAGAATTCATGCCGAAGTCCCGGCCGATGAGGCGCCGGAAACCACCGAAGGCTATGAAGGCTTTTACCACCTGTCGACTATCAAGGGCAGCGTTGACCGCGCCGAGATGCACTACATTATCCGCGATTTTGACCGCAAGCAGTTTGAAGCCCGCAAGCGCAGGATGATGGAGATCGCCAAAAAGGTCGGCAAAGGGCTGCATCCGGACTGCTATATCGAGCTGGTGATTGAAGACAGCTACTACAACATGCATGAAAAGGTGATGGCGCATCCGCACGTCGTGGAGATTGCCCGCCAGGCGATGGTCGATTGCCATATCGAACCGGAAATGAAGCCCATTCGCGGCGGCACCGACGGGGCGCAGCTCTCTTTTATGGGCTTACCCTGCCCGAACCTGTTTACCGGCGGCTATAACTACCACGGCAAGCATGAGTTCGTGACGCTGGAAGGGATGGAGAAGGCGGTCGAGGTTATTGTGCGGATCGCCGAGCTGACGGCAAAGCGGGGCGCGCAGTAGCGCCCGGCTAAACCGGGCTGCCGGCAGCGCGCCCGGAGCCCGTAGCCCGGCCCGCAGGCCGGGAAAGATAGCCTAGTCTTCGAAGAACCAGTAGCCGCTGTTGACCAGCGCCGCCAGCATCGCGAGGAACGACGGATCTTCCAGCGCATCGCCGAAGTGCTCCGCGTTGAGCGCCAGGTGCATGGCCAGCGCGTCGAGCGCCGGACGATGCGGGGAGTTAATCCTCTCGCCGTTGACGAACACTTCGCCGTCAATGCGCACCACGCGCAGCCCGCCGAGCCTCACCAGCCTGTCGCCCTGCTGCAGCGCGTCGTAAATTTCATCCGGCTGATACGGCGGCTCCGCAGGGGCCACGTCCAGCTCGTGACGGGACTGGGTAATAAACTCGCCATACCACTGTTTGAAATGCTCAGGCTGGTTAATCAGCTCCAGCATCATCTCGCGCAGGCGATCCAGCTCGACGGGTAAAATATCCGCCGGATGGTCGCGCGCCGGCACGTCAGGATCGGCGTAGCGCTGGCTGCCGAGCTCGCGCTGCAGGATATAGTCGGCAAAGCCGCTGAACAGCTCGCGGGCGTTCGGCGCGCGGTAGCCCACGGAATAGTTCAGCGAGTTTTCCAGCGAATAGCCTTCGTGCGGGAATCCCGGCGGAATATAAAGGATATCGCCCGGCTCCATCTCTTCATCGATGATCGCCTCGAACGGGTCAACCTGCAGCAGATCCGGATGCGGGCAGTGCTGTTTCATCGGCACCTTGTCGCCCACGCGCCAGCGGCGGCGTCCGGTCCCCTGAATAATAAACACGTCGTACTGATCGAGATGCGGGCCTACGCCGCCGCCGGGAACCGAGAAGGAGATCATCAGATCGTCGATACGCCAGTCCGGCAGGGCGCGGAACGGGTGCATCAGCGCTGCCGTCGGCTCGTGCCAGTTGTTGACCGCCTGCACCAGCAGCGACCAGTTGTTCTCGCTCAGGTGATCGTAGCTTTCGAACGGGCCGTGGCTGACCTGCCATTTTCCGTCCTGATGGCTGACCAGGCGGCTATCGACTTCGTTTTCCATCGCCAGTCCGGCCAGCTCATCCGGGCTTATGGGATCGACGAAATTGGCAAAGCCCCGCTTTAATACCACCGGGCGTTTTTGCCAGTAGCGTTCGATAAAGTCAGGCCAGTTAAGCGTTAATTGATAATCCATTTTTATATTCCACAGCAGGTGTCTGTTTGGGATTATACACGCCATCCCTCAAACTGCCTCTTTGTTGGCAGCGTTTGTTCGTCTGGTCACAGAGATCCGCGACGCCCGCAGGACGCAGGCGTCATTGGGGGAGAAGGGCGGTTAGCCTTCGCGCTCGTCGGGCAGCTGGCGGCCGAAAATCACCTCCATACAGGCGCCGCCGAGCAGGCTGTCGCCGGTAAGAATATTGCCATCGTACTGCTCGACGATATCGCGGGCGACGGCGAGGCCGACGCCCTGGCCGGGACGCAGCGTATCGGCGCGCTGTCCGCGATCGAACACCACGCTCCGCTGGCCGTGCGGGATCCCCGGGCCGTCGTCTTCGACCAGAATATGCAGGTAGTTATCGTTCGCCTGGCGGACGGAGACTTCAACAAACTCCAGGCAGTATTTACAGGCGTTATCCAGCACGTTGCCCATCACCTCCATAAAGTCGTTCTGTTCGCCGACGAAGCTAATTTCGGGCGAGATATCGAGGGTGATGTTGACCCCTTTGCGCTGATAGACCTTATTCAGCGCCGAGGTGAGGCTGTCGAGCAGCGGGGCAATAGGATACAGCTCGCGGCTGAGCAGGGTTCCGCCGCTGCGCATGCTGGCGCGGTGCAGGTAGTAGCCAATCTGCTGCGAGATGCGGCTGATCTGCTCGAGCATGACCGGCTCCGCGGCGTTGACGTCGATCTTTTCGCTGCGCAGCGAGCGCAGGGTGCTCTGCATCACCGCCAGCGGCGTTTTCAGGCTGTGGGTCAGATCGGTCAGCGTCGTGCGGTATTTGTCGTAGCGCTCGCGCTCGCTTTTCAGCAGGCGGTTCAGGTTGCTGACCAGCCGCGTCAGCTCCCGGGTGGTATTCGGGTTGAGCATTTCGCGGTGGTGCTCTTCCAGCTCGCGGACCTCTTTCGCCAGCGATTCGATGGGCCGCAGGCTCCACCACGCGGCGACCCACAGCAGCGGGATGACCAGCAGCAGATTGGCGGCCAGGACATAGATAAACCAGCTCCACACCATATAGGAGCGCTTGAGCTCCACCGGGATGGTGTCGACCACCACGATGCTCAGCTGCGGCATCTTGTCGGTCGCCGGATAGAGATTGATAGCCACCGAGTGGGTCATCTCGGAGCCATCGTCCTGCTGGCGCAGCGCGTCCAGCTCCTCCTGCACCTCATGATTATTACTCAGCAGCTTGCTGGTGCTGTCGACGTCGGATTCAATTTCGTGGAAGCCGTTGCTCTTCAGCCACTCCGGCTGAATGCGTTTGGTCAGCCACGGGACGTCGTGCTGGGTCCACAGCAGCTTGCCGTTAGCGTCGTAGATAAGGGTGACCGTCGGGCTCTGCATATTGAGGTTTTCGGGGATATCAACGTCGATGCGGTTGTTTTCCCACTTCGCCAGCATATAGAACAAATTGCTTTCGCCGCGCAGCAGGCGGAAGGTGGTTTTATCGAAGCTGACGCTATAGCCGACCAGCGCGACCATGCCGTAGGCCAGCGAGAGCACCAGCACCACGGCCGCCGTCGCCAGCAGAAAGCGGACGCGCAGGGAAAGCGGCAAGATATGCCGTAGCGGACCCTTCATCCGCGCAGTTCGAACAGATAGCCCTGGCCGCGCACCGTGGTAATCACGTCGTGCGGATACTGAGCCTGGATTTTTTTGCGCAGACGCCCCATCAGCACGTCGATGGTGTGGCTTTCGCGCAGCTCGGCGTCAGGATAGAGCTGCAGCATCAGCGAATCTTTGCTGACCACTTTGCCGCGGTTGCGGATCAGCGTTTCCATAATGGTGTACTCAAACGCCGTCAGCTTAATCGGCTGCTCGTTGACCGACAGCTCGCGCCGCGACAGGTCGACCTGGAAAGGCGGCAGGGAAATCACCTGCGACGCCAGGCCGCTGTTGCGGCGCAGCAGGGCCTGCATGCGGGCGGCGACCTCTTCGATATGGAAGGGCTTGGTGACGTAGTCGTCCGCGCCGGCGCTCAGCACCTCGACCTTATCCTGCCAGCCTTCGCGGGCGGTGAGCACCAGCACCGGCACCGACACCTCGTGGCTGCGCCAGCGGCGGATCAG
>NZ_JAQGFU010000017.1:0-53553 GCF_030078455.1 Klebsiella sp. Ech2A
TGCTGGAGTAGCGCAGCAGCTGCGCCAGGCGGGCGATCTCTTCCGCCGGCGGCGTCACCTCCGGCAGCGGGGCGGAGTACCAGTGGCTGCTGGCACCTTCCGGGGCGGCCTTCAGCGCCACGTCTCCCGGCAGCACCACCACCGAAACGCCGCGGTTGAGGACCGCTTTGCGCATGGCGATGGCCAGCACCTGCGGGATCTGTTCCGGGGTGGAGACCAGCTCACAATAGTGGCTGCATTCGCGGAACAGCTCCTGGGGATGGGTTTCCTGAAAATAGCCGCTGCCGATTTCGCTGGAGGGAATGTGGGCGGCGATGGCCAGCACCGGGACGTGGTTGCGGTGACAGTCAAAAAGGCCGTTGATCAGATGAAGGTTGCCCGGGCCGCAGGAGCCCGCGCATACCGCCAGCTCGCCGGTAAGCTGGGCTTCGGCACCGGCGGCAAAGGCGGCAACTTCTTCATGGCGCGTCGGCATCCAGTCAATGGTGCCCATGCGGTTCAGGCTGTCGCTCAATCCGTTGAGTGAGTCGCCGGTGACGCCCCAGATGCGCTTCACGCCGGCCTGTTCAAGAGTTTTCGCTACGTATGCGGCCACGGTCTGTTTCATGGTTCTCCATCTCCTTTATGTGATAACGCTTACAAGCTTAGATGAAACTCATCGTTACGCCCGCATCACCCTCCCATTTTCAGCTGGTATTTTTGTGCGAAAATTCCGCATAATCTGTTTACCACTAAAAGGGTAAACAGGAATCATTTCAGATGGTTAAATCACTGTTAAATGCTGTTAATAAAATGCTAACTCACGACGATTTTGGCAAACTCTTGTTACGACTTGCCGTGGGTGGGCTGATGTTGTTCCACGGGCTGCATAAGCTGTTTGACGGCGTGGCGGGCATCAGCGGGATGCTGGTGGCTAAGGGGCTACCGGGGTTTATTGCCTACGGCGTGCTGGTGGGTGAAGTGCTGGCGCCGTGCCTGCTGATTCTGGGGATCCTCACCCGGCCGGCGGCGCTGGTGCTGGCGTTTACCATGGTGGTGGCGTGGCTGATGGTCGGTACGGGAGAAACCTGGCAGCTGGACAAAACCGGCGCCTGGGCGATTGAGAGCCTGGTCTATTTCTTTATTGGCGCGCTGGCGATTGCCTTTATGGGCGCCGGCCGCTATTCGCTGGTAAAAGACCCGGCGTGGAAATAAAAAAAGCCCCGCCGGGGCGGGGCTTGTCGTTGAGGATGATTCTCCGCTAGGCCAGAACCAGATCGCCCTGCGGATGGCAGGAGCAGGCCAGCACGTAGCCGTCGGCGATCTCCTGCCCGGTCAGCGTCATGGTGCTGCTGACCGTATAGTCGCCGGCAACGACTTTGGTTTTGCAGCAGCCGCAGACGCCGGCACGGCAGGCGACGGTAACCGGAACCTTGTTGCTTTCCAGCGCCTCCAGCAGGGTGGTGCCTACCGGCGCATAGAACTCCTGCGCCGGCTGCAGTTTGGTAAACTTCAGCCCGCTGGTGGCCGCCTGGGCAACCGGCGTAAAGAACTTCTCTTTAAAGAAGCGCGTGACGCCCAGCGCGCTGACCTCCCGCTCAACCATTTCCATATAAGGCGCAGGCCCGCAGGTCATCACGGTACGCGAGGCCAGGTCCGGCACGCTTTTCAGCAGATCGGCGGTCAGGCGGCCGGCAACAAAGCCGTGGGTGGCGTTGTTTTCCGCCACCAGGGTTACCGCATACTGGCGCCACTCTTCGGCGAAAATGACGTCCTCAGGCGAACGCACGTTGAAAATGACCTGCACATCCGCCTCGGGGCGGTACTTCGCCAACCAGCGACGCATCGACATAATCGGCGTCACGCCGCAGCCGGCTGCCAGCATCAGGAAACGGTCCGCCGGCTTATCTGCACAGGTAAAATCACCCATCGCATCGGACAGCCAGATGTAGTCACCGCGCTTGACGTCACGGGTTAACCACTGAGAGCCGGCACCGTCATCAATACGACGCACGGTCAGCGTAATGTACTCGCTGATGCCCGGCGTAGAGGAGATCGTGTAGGCGCGCAGCGTATCCGCCGAGTTGCGTACGCTGACCAGTGCATACTGCCCGGCCTGATAGGGATAGTAGTCGTGGCACAGCAGCGATACCGTCCAGACGTCCGGGGTTTCCTGATGGATGTGGTGTACCTGCATCCGCCATGGGCACTGCTGGGTTGGCATAGTCATTCGATCGCTCCTTACGCGCTCAACAGTTGCTGCATGTCTTGTTCAACGGTAGTCACGGAGCGCAGGCCAAATTTCTCGTTGAGGATTGCCAGCAGATCCGGGGTGAAGAAGCCCGGAGCGGTTGGGCCGGTGACGATGTTTTTCACGCCGAGTGAGAGCAGGGTCAGCAGGATAACGATCGCTTTCTGTTCGAACCAGGAGAGCACCAGCGACAGCGGCAGGTCGTTCACGCCGCAGCCCAGTTTTTCCGCCAGGGTGACGGCCAGAATAATCGCCGAGTAGGCGTCGTTACATTGGCCGGCATCCACCAGGCGCGGCAGGCCTTCGATGTCGCCGAAGTCCAGCTTGTTGAAGCGATATTTACCGCAGGCCAGGGTCAGGATCAGGCAGTCGTCCGGAACGCTGGTCGCGAAGTCGGTGAAGTAGTTGCGCTCGCCGCGCGCGCCGTCGCAGCCGCCGACCAGGAAGATATGGCGCAGTTTTTCACGGCTGACCAGGTCGATCAGCGTATCCGCCGCGCCCAGCAGGGTCTGACGGCCGAAGCCAACGGTGATCAGGTGCGGAATTTCGCTATACGGGAAGCCGGCCATCTGCTGCGCCTGGGCGATCACCGGCGCGAAGTTTTCGCCTTCAAGGTGGCTCACGCCCGGCCAGCCGACGATGCTGCGGGTCCAGATACGGTCGTCATAGGCGCCAACGGTCGGATCGATGATGCAGTTAGAGGTCATCACGATAGGGCCAGGGAAGCGGGCAAATTCAACCTGCTGATTCTGCCAGCCGCTGCCGTAGTTACCGACCAGGTGTTTGAATTTACGCAGCTCAGGGTAGCCGTGCGCCGGCAGCATTTCACCGTGGGTATAGACGTTAACGCCGGTGCCTTCGGTTTGTTCGAGCAGGCTATACAGATCTTTCAGGTCGTGGCCGGAGATCAGGATGCACTTACCTTCAACGGACTTCACGTTGACCTGTGTCGGGGTCGGGTGACCGTATTTGGTGGTTTCACCGGCGTCCAGAATGCTCATCACTTTGAAGTTCATCTGGCCGATTTCCATTGAGCACTCCAGCAGAGCGTTCAGGTCGGCAGGCCAGGTGCCCAGCCACGCCATAATTTTGTGGTACTGAGCGTAGATGTCGTTGTCGTACTGACCCAGAACGTGAGCGTGCTCCATATAGGCCGCGGCGCCTTTCAGGCCGTACAGGCACAGCAGACGCAGGCCGAGGATGTTCTCGCCGATGTCCGGTTTGTCTTTATTCGGGGTAAATTCAGCCGCCTGACGCTGCAGGTCGCCCAAATCGTCGCTAACCAGCTGCAGGCTGGCCATCGGGTTGTCTACCGCCGCGCCGGCGTCAATGTTCAGGCACTGGGCCTTCAGCGCATCGCGCATCGCGATGGCCTCACGCGCGTAGCCAACGATGCGCGGAGAGTCGAAGTTAACGTTGGTCAGCGTGGAGAAGAAGGCACGCGGCGCAAAGTTATCAATTTCATGGTCAACGATGCCATATTCACGAGCCTTAACGGCCCAGGCGGAGAGGCCCTGCAGGGAGGCAATCAGCAGATCCTGCAGGTCGGAGGTTTCGGCCGTTTTACCGCACATACCCTGCGCGTAAGAGCAGCCGTTCCCTGCGGGGGTACGGATGGTTTGTTCACATTGCACACAAAACATGGTCACACCTTTTTTAAAGTTATATTTAATATACATGTTTAAGGTTATGCCCGGGCGCGCAGGGATTAAAGGTATTTCTAATACAATTTACAGGGAGATTGATTTAGCGCAATTTTGGCGGTAGATGACTACCGCCACAGGGGTATTAAGCGGAGAAAAAGGCCATCAGTATGGGCACCAGCAGGCTGAGAATAAAGCCATGAACAATCGCCGCCGGCACGATTTCAACGCCGCCGGAGCGCTGTAATACCGGCAGCGTAAAGTCCATCGAGGTCGCGCCGCAGAGGCCTAAAGCCGTTGAGCGGCTGCGGCGAACCAGGCCGGGAATAAGCATAATCGCCAGCAACTCACGGGCAAGATCGTTAAAGAACGCGGCGCTGCCAATAACCGGCCCGTAGGATTCGGTCAGCAGGATCCCTGAGAGCGAATACCAGCCAAATCCTGAAGCCATTGCCAGCCCGGTTTTTAGCGGCAGGTCGAGAATAAAGGCGTTGATCATCCCGCCGAGTAATGAGCTGACCATGACGACGACCGCCACAATCATTCCCCGGCGATTAAGCACTATTTGCCGCAGGGTCATGCCGTTATTGCGCAGCTGAATACCAATCAGGAACAGCAGGAAGATCAGCGTATATTCGCTGGCTTCGGTGGCGTGCTGCAGAAATGACAGACCGCTTAAGCCAATCAGAAAACCAATAAGCACCACGCCGCACAGCTGCAGTGATTCCATTGCCATCGCCACGCGCGAAGGTAATTTCTCCTGCCGATGCTGGCTGCGCCACGGCATCTTCTGCTCGAGCCACATTAATGCCGCAATATTACACAGCATAATAACGACGACGCTTACCGCGGCGTAATGAAGAATGGAAAGCAGGTTGCTGGCTAAATTGTCGAGGAAGGCGAGGCTGATCCCCATGAAAAAGAGGATAACGTAGACAATCCAACTTAAAAGTCGCGCGATGACTTTAAGCGCTACCGGCTGACGAAGTGGAACGATATAGCCGATAATCAACGGCAGCAGAATGATTAATAATCCCGAAAACATGAACGGCCTGGTCCTTGCAGAATGAAAATAGCGGCACTGACACTACCCAAATCATTGTACCGAGTAAAGCCGTCACCAAAAAGAAAGGCCCGGCATAGCCGGGCCTGAGCGCGAGTCTACGGTGAGACTAGCTGCGTTTTTCCAGCAGCGTGCGGTAGAGCACGCCGCCGAGGATCCCGCCGATGATTGGCATAACCCAGAACAGCCACAGCTGCTGCAGCGCCCAGCCGCCCTGGAAGATAGCGACTGCGGTGCTACGCGCCGGGTTGACGGAGGTATTGGTTACCGGAATGCTGATGAGATGAATTAAGGTCAGCGCGAGGCCGATAGCGATCGGTGCAAAGCCCGCCGGGGCGTTTTTATCCGTTGCGCCGTGAATAACCAGCAGGAAGCCGCAGGTCAGCACAATTTCGATGACAATCGCCGAAAGCATTGAGTAGCCGCCCGGAGAGTGTTCGCCAAAGCCGTTGGACGCAAAGCCGCTGGCCGCTGCGTCAAAGCCCGCTTTACCGCTGGCAACCACGTACAGAACGCCGGCCGCAATAATACCGCCAACCACCTGGGCGATAATATAGCCGATCACGTCTTTGGCCGGGAAACGGCCGCCGGCCCACAGGCCTAAGGTCACCGCCGGGTTAAAGTGCCCGCCGGAAATATGCCCCACGGCAAACGCCATCGTTAATACGGTTAAACCAAAGGCCAGAGCGACCCCGGCAAACCCTATTCCCAGCTCCGGGAAGGCTGCTGCAAGAACTGCGCTACCGCAGCCACCGAACACAAGCCAGAATGTACCAAAACATTCCGCTGCTAATTTTCTAAACATAACCACCTCAAATAATAATGTTAATGAGCACGATTTAACGTGCCGATCTTTATTTATCAACTAAAGGATGAAGATAAAAATAAAGCGTCGCTATTCTATGGACGATCGCCATCCCGTAACTAGTTAAATAAATAGATGTAGTTTGATTTAGGGCAAGGTGATGTTAATCCTTATACCATTCATTGCGCAAGAAAAGAGTAGTACAAAAATAATAGATGTAACCGCTGCAGTGAATGAATTATTTTTTAAACAAATACCCTTATCAATAATCATATTGAAAACGTTATTTTTCGCCTCTGCTGATATTGGCGTTTACGGCAGTGTCATGTTCCAGCATGTGTCGCTATACTGCTGATAACTGAAGGAGAAAGTGGTGACTGAGCGGAGGGGATATGCTTCTTGAACGCGTGGAGATCGTCGGTTTTCGCGGTATCAATCGTTTATCATTGATGCTGGAGCAAAATAACGTGCTGATCGGCGAGAATGCGTGGGGAAAATCCAGCCTTCTGGATGCCCTGACGCTGCTCTTGTCGCCAGAGTTCGAGCTTTATCATTTTGTCCGGGATGATTTCTGGTTCCCGCCCGGCGACGTGCAGGGACGCGAGCACCATCTGCACATCATTCTGACCTTCCGCGAGAGCGAGCCTGGCCACCATCGGGTGCGGCGCTTTCGCCCGCTCAGCGACGGCTGGGTCCCCTGTGATGACGGCTATCAGCGAATTTTCTATCGTCTGGAGGGCGAGCTGGCTGATGATGGCAGCGTCATGACGCTGCGCAGCTTTATTGACGGCAAAGGGGAAGCGCTGGAGCTGGAGGATATTGACGAGCTCGTGCGCCATCTGGTGCGCCTGATGCCGGTCCTGCGCCTGCGCGACGCCCGCTTTATGCGGCGCATCCATAACGACAGCGTGCCGCACTCTCCGCAAATTGAAATCACCGCCCGCCAGCTGGATTATCTCTCCCGGGAGCTGGTGAGCCATCCGCAAAATTTAACCGACGGTCAGATTCGTCAGGGGCTGTCGGCCATGGTGCAGCTCCTTGAACACTATTTTGCTGAGCAGAGCAGCGTGCAGTCCCGCAACCGCCTGATGCGCCGCCATTCCCACGATGAACAGCGCAGCTGGCGCTATCTGGATATCATCAACCGGATGATTGATAAGCCCGGCGGGCGAAGCCACCGGGTCATCCTGCTCGGGCTGTTCTCTACTCTGCTGCAGGCCAAGGGCACGGTCCGGCTCGACCGCGACGCGCGGCCGCTGCTGCTGATTGAAGATCCGGAAACCCGGCTGCACCCGATTATGCTCTCCGTCGCCTGGCATCTGCTCAACCTACTGCCGCTGCAGCGCGTGACCACCACCAACTCCGGCGAGCTGCTGTCGCTGACCCCCGTTGAGCACGTCTGCCGCCTGGTGCGCGAATCGTCGCGCGTCTCGGCCTGGCGGCTTGGGCCGGGAGGAATGAATGCCGAAGACAGCCGGCGCATCGCCTTCCACATTCGCTTCAATCGCGCCTCGTCGCTGTTTGCCCGCTGCTGGCTGCTGGTGGAAGGGGAGACCGAAACCTGGGTTATCAACGAACTGGCCAGACAGTGCGGGCATCACTTTGATGCGGAAGGGGTGAAGGTGATTGAGTTTGCCCAGTCGGGACTAAAGCCGTTGATTAAGTTCGCCCGCCGGATGGGCATTCAATGGCACGTCCTGGTCGATGGCGACGAGGCGGGGAAGAAATACGCCGCGACGGTGCGCAGCCTGCTTAACGACGATCGCGACCTGGAGCGCGACCATTTAACGACGCTGCCGGCGCTGGACATGGAACACTTTATGTATCGCCAGGGCTTCAACGATGTTTATCATCGGGTGGCGCAGCTGCCGCCAAACGTGCCGATGAATATGCGGCGGGTGATCACCAAAGCTATTCATCGCTCATCAAAGCCGGACCTGGCGATTGAAGTGGCGATGGAAGCCGGAAGGCGCGGGATTGAATCCGTGCCGACGCTGCTGAAGAAAATGTTCTCCCGCGTGCTGTGGCTGGCGCGTGGCCGGGCGGATTAAGTGCGCTTGCGGTAAGGATGCAGCAAATTCAGGGTTATGTTTTCGCTATCTCCAGATAGAATCATCGGCTTGCGCTGCGGTTTAAAACATCAGGAATTTTTATGAAGCTCAATGGAAAACGCAGGAAAGTCTGGTGGCTACTGGCCATTATCGTACTGGCTCTGGCCATCTGGGGATGGCGGGTGCTGAATGCGCCGCTGCCGCAGTATCAGACTCTGGTGGTGCGTAAAGGCGATCTCCAGCAGAGCGTGCTGGCGACCGGTAAGCTGGACGCGGTACGTAAAGTCGACGTTGGCGCGCAGGTGAGCGGGCAGCTGAAAACGCTGCGCGTGAGTATCGGCGACAAGGTACAGAAGGATCAGCTGCTGGGGGTTATCGATCCCGAACAGGCGGAGAACCAGATTAAAGAAGTTGAGGCGACGCTGATGGAGCTGCGCGCGCAGCTGAATCAGGCCCGCGCCGAGCGTCAGCTGGCCGCCGTGACCTTAGCGCGTCAGCAGCAGCTGGCGCAGCGCCAGCTGGTTTCGCGTCAGGAGCTGGATACTGCGGCCACCGATTTAGCGGTCAAAGAGGCGCAGATTGGCACCATCGAGGCGCAGGTTAAGCGCAACCAGGCCACGCTGGATACCGCGAAAACTAACCTAGATTACACTAAAATTGTGGCCCCGATGTCCGGGGAAGTGACGCAAATCACCACCCTGCAGGGGCAGACGGTGATTGCCGCCCAGCAGGCGCCGAATATTCTGACCCTCGCCGATCTCAGCACCATGCTGGTGAAGGCGCAGGTCTCTGAGGCGGACGTGATCCACCTTCGCGCCGGGCAAAAGGCGTGGTTCACCGTGCTTGGCGACCCGCTTACCCGCTACGAAGGGAGCCTGAAGGATATTTTACCCACTCCGGAAAAGGTGAACGACGCTATCTTCTACTACGCCCGCTTTGAGGTCCCGAACCCGCAGGGGATCCTGCGCCTCGACATGACGGCTCAGGTCCATATCCAGATGGCGGAAGTGAAAAATGTGATCACCATTCCGCTGAGCGCGCTGGGGGATGCCATCGGCGAAAACCGCTATCGCGTGCGGCTGCTGCGCACCGGCGAGGTTAAAGAGCGCGAGGTCACCATCGGCGCGCGCAACGATATCTATGTGGCGATAGTCAAGGGCCTGGACGAAGGCGATGAGGTCATCGTCGGGGAAAGCGCGCCCGGGACGGCTAAATGACGGCGCTGCTCGAACTGCGTGATATACGCCGCAGCTATCTTTCCGGCGACGGGAGCGTTGATGTCCTGAAGGGGGTCACGCTGAGCATCAACGCCGGAGAGATGGTCGCTATTGTCGGCGCTTCCGGCTCCGGTAAATCGACCCTGATGAACATCCTCGGCTGTCTCGATAAGCCGAGCAGCGGCACCTATCGGGTGGCGGGCACCGACGTATCGCGGCTCAACGGTGACGAGCTGGCCCGGCTGCGGCGAGAGCATTTTGGCTTTATCTTCCAGCGCTACCATCTGCTGTCGCACCTGACGGCGGTACAGAACGTCGAGGTGCCGGCGGTCTACGCCGGCACTGAGCGACGGGCTCGCCTGGAGCGCGCGCGTGAGCTGCTGGTGCGGCTGGGGCTTGGCGATCGGGCGGAGTATCAGCCTTCGCAGCTCTCCGGCGGCCAGCAGCAGCGGGTGAGCATTGCCCGTGCGCTAATGAACGGCGGGGAAGTTATTCTGGCGGATGAGCCGACCGGCGCGCTGGACAGCCATTCCGGCGAAGAGGTGATGGCTATCCTGCATCAGCTGAAATCGCAGGGGCATACGGTAATTATCGTCACCCACGATCCGCTGGTGGCGGCGCAGGCCGAGCGGATCGTTGAGATCCATGACGGCGAGATCGTGCGTAATCCGCCGCCTAAGGGCGCGAGCAGCGCCGGCGTTATTCGCCAGAGCCCTGCGGCCGAACCCTCCGCGTGGCGTCAGTTCAGCAGCGGCTTTCGCGAAGCGCTGGTGATGGCCTGGCGGGCAATGACCGCCAACAAAATGCGCACCCTGCTCACCATGCTCGGTATTATTATCGGCATCGCTTCGGTGGTGTCGATTGTGGTGGTGGGCGATGCGGCGAAGCAGATGGTGCTGGCGGATATTCGCGCCATCGGCACTAACACGATTGATGTCTATCCCGGGAAGGATTTCGGCGATGACGATCCCCGCTATCAGCAGGCGCTGAAGTATGACGATCTGCTGGCTATTCAGAAGCAGCCCTGGGTCAGCTCGGCGACGCCTGCGGTATCGAAAAACCTGCGCCTGCGCGCCGATAATATCGACGTTGCCGCCAGCGCCGAGGGCGTCGGGGCGCAGTATTTTAACGTCTACGGCATGACCTTTAGCGAAGGCAATACCTTCAATGAGCTGCAGCTAAGCAGCCGGGCGCAGGTGGTGGTGCTGGACAGCAATACCCGACGCCAGCTCTTTCCGCACAAGGCGCGGGTGGTGGGCGAAGTTATTCTGGTTGGCAATATGCCCGCGACGGTGATTGGCGTGGCGGATGAGAAGCAGTCGATGTTCGGCAGCAGCAAAATCCTCCGGGTCTGGCTGCCTTATACCACTATGGCCGGGAGGGTGATGGGGCAGTCGTGGCTGAACTCAATCACCGTGCGGGTGCATGAAGGATACGATAGCTCAACCGCCGAACAGCAGCTGTTACGTCTGTTCGAGCTGCGGCACGGCAAAAAAGATGTTTTCACCTGGAACATGGACAGCATCTTGAAAACGGCGGAACGGACCACACATACACTACAGCTGTTTCTGACTTTGGTGGCGGTTATCGCGCTGGTGGTTGGCGGTATTGGCGTGATGAATATTATGCTGGTATCGGTCACCGAACGGACCCGCGAGATAGGCATCCGCATGGCGGTCGGGGCGCGGGCCAGCGACGTGCTGCAGCAGTTTCTGATTGAGGCTGTTTTAGTCTGTCTGGTGGGCGGCGCGCTCGGCGTGACCCTATCGCTGATGATTGCCTTTGTGCTGCAGCTCTTTTTACCCGGCTGGGAGATTGGCTTCTCACCGCTGGCGCTGCTGACGGCGTTTTTATGTTCGACTCTAACCGGCGTGCTGTTTGGCTGGCTTCCTGCGCGAAACGCCGCACGCCTTGACCCGGTGGATGCGCTGGCTCGCGAGTAGCGCTAAAAAAATGCCAGTCAGAAGGACTGGCATTTTACTGGCGGGATGTACACAATGAAGCGAAAGAGTTATGCAGCCGCTTCCGCTTCTACAGGAACAATCACGCTGGCGTGATTACCTTTCGGTCCCTGGTGAACATCAAACCGAACGGCTTGTCCGGCTTTTAGCGTTCTGTAACCATCCATCTGGATGGTGGAGTAATGGGCGAAAATGTCTTCGCCTCCGCCCTCAGGGCAAATAAAACCAAACCCTTTGGCATTGTTGAACCACTTAACAGTACCCATTTCCATACTTCGACATCCTTCGTAATTCTTTATAAGTAAGATGGAATGAACCGGTAGTGGAGTGACGAGTTGTTCAAATGCTCGCCAACTCTCGCCAGTACAATTTAGAGAAATAGGAAAAGGCGTCAAGCGATTGACGCCAGGGGAAGGCGAAAAATGCGTCAAAATTTGAAGCAGTTAACGCTATTGCCGGGGAATGTGACGGACATCGCGGATGGAAGTAATAGATGATAGTTATCTATGATCTATTGTAGATTTGTGATGAGCATAACTTTTGGTCATCGACAGGCCACCGCCTGTTGGCAACAGCAACCGATGATGAATACTGACGATGAGTAAGAGAGATTGGCTGGACTTCGATCAGCTGGTAGAAGACGAAGTGCGTAATGAGCTTAAACCACCATCGATGTATAAAGTGATATTGCTCAATGATGACTACACTCCAATGGAGTTTGTTATTGACGTGTTACAAAAATTCTTTTCTTATGATGTAGAACGTGCAACGCAGCTGATGTTGACGGTTCACTATCAAGGTAAAGCGATTTGTGGTGTATTTACCGCAGAGGTTGCGGAAACCAAAGTTGCGATGGTGAGCCAGTATGCGAAGGAGAACGAGCATCCATTGCTGTGTACGCTAGAGAAAGCCTGAAGACAGGCAAGAAAATTGGGGGAGGTGCCTATGCTCAATCAAGAACTGGAACTCAGTTTAAACATGGCTTTCGCCAGAGCGCGCGAGCACCGTCATGAGTTCATGACCGTCGAGCACTTGCTGCTGGCGCTGCTCAGCAACCCTTCGGCCCGCGACGCGCTGGAAGCGTGTTCCGTGGACCTGGTGGCGCTGCGTCAGGAACTTGAAGCCTTCATCGAACAGACCACGCCTGTTCTACCCGCTACGGAAGAAGAGCGCGACACTCAGCCGACGCTGAGCTTCCAGCGCGTACTGCAGCGTGCCGTCTTCCACGTACAATCCTCTGGCCGCAGCGAAGTGACCGGTGCCAACGTTTTGGTCGCTATTTTTAGCGAGCAGGAGTCGCAGGCGGCCTATCTGCTGCGTAAACATGAAGTCAGCCGCCTTGATGTGGTGAACTTCATCTCTCACGGTACGCGTAAAGACGAGCCGAGCCAGCCTTCCGATAACAGCGGAAGCCAGCCCAGCAATGAAGAGCAAGCAGGCGGGGAGGATCGTATGGAAAACTTCACCACCAATCTCAATCAGCTTGCTCGCGTTGGCGGAATCGATCCGCTGATTGGTCGCGAAAAAGAGCTGGAGCGTGCCATTCAGGTTCTGTGCCGCCGTCGTAAGAATAACCCGCTGCTGGTGGGTGAGTCCGGCGTGGGTAAAACCGCGATTGCCGAAGGGCTGGCATGGCGAATCGTGCAGGGCGACGTGCCGGAAATCATGGCCGATTGCACGATCTATTCGCTGGATATCGGCTCCCTGCTGGCAGGGACAAAATACCGCGGCGATTTTGAAAAACGTTTCAAAGCGCTGCTGAAACAGCTGGAGCAGGATACCAACAGCATTCTGTTCATCGATGAAATCCACACCATCATCGGTGCGGGCGCCGCATCCGGCGGCCAGGTCGACGCCGCCAACCTGATTAAACCGCTGCTCTCCAGCGGCAAGATTCGGGTGATGGGGTCGACGACCTACCAGGAGTTCAGCAATATCTTCGAAAAAGACCGCGCGTTAGCCCGGCGTTTCCAGAAGATAGACATTACTGAACCTTCGGTAGAAGAGACGGTACAGATTATTAACGGCCTGAAGCCGAAGTACGAAGCGCATCACGACGTGCGCTACACGGCGAAAGCGGTGCGTGCGGCGGTTGAACTGGCGGTGAAATACATTAACGATCGTCATCTGCCGGACAAGGCGATAGATGTTATCGACGAAGCGGGCGCTCGGGCGCGGCTGATGCCGGCCAGCAAGCGTAAGAAAACGGTTAACGTGGCGGATATCGAATCGGTGGTGGCGCGCATTGCCCGCATCCCTGAGAAGAGCGTCTCCCAAAGCGACCGCGATACGCTGAGAAATCTTGGCGATCGGCTGAAAATGCTGGTCTTTGGTCAGGGCAAGGCGATCGAGGCTTTAACCGAAGCCATCAAGATGGCGCGTGCCGGACTGGGCCACGAGCATAAGCCGGTGGGCTCCTTCCTGTTCGCCGGACCAACCGGCGTCGGGAAAACCGAGGTCACCGTACAGCTGGCCAAGGCGCTGGGTATCGAGCTGCTGCGCTTTGATATGTCCGAATATATGGAGCGTCACACCGTGAGCCGTTTGATCGGTGCGCCTCCGGGCTACGTTGGTTTCGATCAGGGCGGGCTGCTGACCGATGCGGTCATTAAACATCCGCACGCGGTGCTGCTGCTTGATGAGATTGAAAAAGCGCACCCTGATGTCTTTAACCTGCTGCTGCAGGTGATGGACAACGGGACGCTGACCGACAACAACGGCCGCAAGGCGGACTTCCGCAACGTGGTGCTGGTGATGACCACCAACGCCGGCGTGCGCGAAACCGAGCGTAAGTCGATTGGCCTTATTCATCAGGATAACAGTCCGGATGCGATGGATGAGATCAAGAAGATCTTTACGCCGGAGTTCCGTAACCGCCTCGACAACATTATCTGGTTCGATCACCTGTCAACGACGGTAATCCATCAGGTGGTGGATAAGTTTATCGTCGAGCTGCAGGTTCAGCTGGATCAGAAAGGCGTGTCGCTGGAAGTGAGTCAGGAAGCGCGAGACTGGCTGGCAGAGAAAGGCTATGACCGGGCAATGGGCGCGCGTCCAATGGCGCGGGTGATTCAGGATAACCTGAAGAAACCTCTGGCCAACGAGCTGCTGTTTGGTTCGTTAGTTGACGGCGGCCAGGTGACCGTTGCGCTGGATAAAGAGAAGAGTTCGCTGACCTATGATTTCCAGAGTGCGCAGAAGCACAAACCGGAAACGGCGCATTAATTCTTACTCTGAAACGTCAAAAACCGGCCTGCGGGCCGGTTTTTTTATATCCGCAGTCGCTTAGCGGAGCGGGGATGTAAAAAGACCGGGAATTATCCCGGCCTTTTGCATCTGACGCCACGAGGGCGGAAAACTATCAGCGACTACGGAAGACAATGCGGCCTTTGCTCAGGTCGTACGGGGTCAGCTCAACAGTCACTTTGTCGCCCGTCAGAATGCGGATGTAGTTCTTACGCATTTTACCGGAAATATGCGCAGTTACCACGTGACCGTTTTCCAGTTCTACGCGGAACATTGTGTTAGGCAACGTGTCAAGTACGGTGCCCTGCATTTCAATATTGTCTTCTTTGGCCATCTAGTCCTCTGGGGTATCACTACCGTAGTTTTGAACCGGCAAGATAATGCCGAAGTTCAGCGAGTAAGTAAAGTTTTACGTTTGTACCCGTCACACTTCGCGTTGCGTCCACGTTGGCTGCGTTCTTCGATTCCGGCTACTTTTTTTCAGTAAGCGCTGGGGATCCGTTCACTTGCCGCCCGCCTGCAACCCGAGCTGTTGCGAGTCTATATACTTTATCTTTCTGGCTGCCTTAGTTCTCACGGTCACATAGTTATTGATGCTGCCTGGCGTTTGGTTTGTCGTCCCGGCGCATCATGAATAAGTTTGGGTTTAAATCACTGAAGTAGTTTTGGCGCATTGCCCGGAACGCACGCGGATAAACCGCACGACAGGCGCAAACGTAAAGGGGGGAGTGACAGAACGATGGGCGTTATCTGACTCTTATTATTCCCAAACGGCGGCGGGGCAACGGGCAGAAGCTACTCTACCGCGCAATTATACCATCCCGGCGAAGAATGTGCTGAAAACATTTACACATTGCCGGTAAATAGCACCCTCGGCACCCAAAATCTTTCCGGTAAACGCTGGCTGCGCAATTGCGCCAGCCGGTCGAGATAGTCGCGGCGGGGAATTTCAACGGCGCCCAGCGACGCGGTGTGGTTATTTAGCACCTGGCAGTCAATTAACTGGCCACCGTCGCGCATAAATGCCTGGCAGAATACCAGCAGGGCCGTTTTCGACGCGTTTTCCGCCTGGCTGAACATCGACTCGCCGCAAAACAGCGCCCCCTGAGCCACGCCGTACATGCCGCCAACCAGCGTCTTATCGCGCCACACCTCGATTGAGTGCGCGTGCCCGAGTTCGTGCAGCTGGTGATAGGCCTTGACGATGCTGGCGGTTATCCAGGTGCCCTCATCGCGATTGGCGGCGCAGCCTTCAATCACCTCGCCAAAGGCATGGTTCAGCGTCACGCGATAGGGAGAGTGCTGGTGGAAGCGTTTCATGCTGCGGCTGAGATGAAACTGCCCGGGCCACAGAACCGCGCGGGGATCGGGAGACCACCATAAAATAGGATCTCCCGGTGAAAACCACGGAAAGATGCCGTGCTGATAGGCCATAAGCAGGCGCGCGGGGCTAAGATCGCCACCCAGCGCCAGCAGGCCGTTCGGTTCACGCAGGGCGCCTTCCGGCGCGGGGAAGGCAATGGACTGACGGGAGAGCTGAACCAGACGCATTTTAACCTCAATACGCACCAGCAATTGTCCAGTATATTCGCTGTCTTTCAGGCGTCAGCGCAGTATGCGCGTACCTGAAACTCATAGAGTATATACACAAAATCATTCGGGATGCCCGGCGGCAATGGCCCGATAACGATTGACCTACAGGCGCTGCTTAAACTGGTAGTAGCGCCCCTGTTGAGCCAGCAGTTCTGCGTGACTACCTTGCTCAATAATCTTGCCGTTGTCCATGATAATTATCTGATTAAAACGCGCCAGCCCGCGCAGGCGGTGGGTGACCATCAGCACAGTTTTTTCTTTCATCACTTCGGCCAGTAAATCAAGGATTTGGCTTTCGGTTGTGGCGTCCAGGCCTTCGGTCGGCTCATCAAGCAGCATCAGCGGCGCGTCGTGAAGCAGGGCGCGGGCAATGGCTAATCGGCGCAGCTCGCCGCCGGAAAGCTGGCGACCGCCTTCTCCCAGCCAGCCGTTGAGGCCGCTGTCGTCGAGTAGCTTGCCGAGCCCAACGCGCTCGAGGATGTTGACCAGGTGCGCATCGCTCGCCTGCGGTGCCGCCAGCAGCAGGTTGTCGCGCAGCGTTGCGCTAAACAGGTGCACGCGCTGAGGAACCACGCTCATTGCCCGGCGCAGGGTCGTCTCGTTGAGCTGCGCAAGCGGCTGGTCGTTGATTAAAATCTCGCCCTGGGCCGGATCCCAGGCGCGGGTAAGCAGCTGCAGCAGGGTCGATTTCCCGCAGCCGGTGCGTCCGAGAATAGCGATGTGATCGCCGGCAGCAACCTGTAGCGAGAGATTCTCCAGCGCCGCGGTGGGCTGCTGCGGATAGCTAAAGGTGACCTGATTCAGCGTCAGCGCCACGCGTGAGAAGGTCTGGTCCGCGCTCTGCGCAAAGGAGACTTCCGGCAGCTGCTCGGTGATTTGCGTAATCCGCCGCGCGGAGGCGATGACCTGCCCGAGGTGCTGGAACGCGCCGGTGACCGGCGCCAGCGCCTCAAACGCCGCCAGGGCGCAGAAAACAAAGAGCGCGATCAGCGCGCCCGGCTGGCTATTGCCGCCCACGCCGGCGGAGGTCAGCCACAGCATCGCAATCACCGCAACGCCGCCAATCAGCAGCATCAGCGCCTGGGAAAGCGCCGTGAGTTCGGCCTGACGTCGCTGGGCATCCTGCCAGCGCTGTTCGGTTTTCTCCAGCTGCTCGCGGTAGCGATCGCTGGCGTTAAACAGCATCAGCTCCGCCTGGCCCTGCAGCCAGGCGGTGAGCTGCTGGCGATACTGGCCGCGCATTTGGGTTATGCACTCACCGGCGGGTTTACCGGCCCGGTAAAACAGCGGCGGCAGTATCAGCACGGTCAGCAGCATGATGCCGCCCAGCGTTAGGGCCAGGGTGACGTCCAGAATACTCAGGCCGGCGGTGACCACCAGAATGACCACCAGCGCCCCCACCAGCGGCGAGATAACCCGCAGATAGAGGTGATCCAGAGTATCGACGTCGGCAACGATGCGGTTAAGCAGCTCGCCCTGGCGAAAACGCGCCAGTCCGGCAGGGGAGAGCGGCAGCAGCTTGCTGAACGTGAAAACGCGCAGATGCTGGAGGACGCGGAAAGTCGCGTCGTGGCTCACCAGGCGTTCAAAGTAGCGCCCGGCGGTACGAATTATCGCCGCGCCGCGCACGCCGGCGGCGGGCAGCATGTAGTTAAAGCTGTAGATACCGGCAACGCCGACGACGGCCGACGCCGAGAGGAACCAGCCCGACAGCGTCAGCAGCCCGATGCTCGCCAGCAGGGTGACGATCGCCAGCACCACGCCGAGCATCAGCAGCCATATGTGCCGCTTGTACAGCGCCAGGTAAGGTAATAATGCGCGCATTTAAATCTCCTCCTGACGATGGGCCAGCAGGGTCGCGAAGGGCCCTTCGGCGGCGGCAAGCTGTGAATACTCGCCCTGTTCGACAATCTGTCCGTTTTGCATCACCCAGATAGCGTCCCAGCCGGCTATACCTTCGAGCTGGTGGGTAACCATCAGCGTGGTTTGCTGCGAAGAGGCGTTTGACAGGGCCTGCATCACCCGCTGCTCGCTGTGGGCGTCGAGGCTGGCGCCAGGCTCATCGAGCAGCAGCAGACGGCAGGGAACCAGCAGCGCGCGCGCGACGGCGATACGCTGCGCCTGGCCAACCGATATGCGGGCCGCCTGATCGCCCACCGGCGTATTAATGCCCTGCGGCAGCTGCGAGATAAATTCGCTGACCCAGGCCTTATCCAGCGCCAGCTGAAGCTGCGCCTCGGTCGCTTCAGGCCACGCCAGAAGTACGTTTTCACGCAGCGTAGCCGCCGGCAGCTGCGGGTTTTGTCCAACCCAGCTCAGCATCCGATGCCAGCGCTGGCTATCAAGATCGCGCAGCTCAACGCCGTTGACCATCAGCGAACCGTCATAGGGCAGAAAGCCCGCCAGCGTATTCAGCAGCGAGCTTTTGCCGGAACCGCTTTGCCCAACCAGCACCACCCGCTTACCGGCGGGCAGGGAGAAGTTCAGCGGCCCTGCCAGCACCTTGCCTTCCGGTGATTTGATCCGCAGATCGCGCGCTTCAAGACTCACCAGCTCGTTGTCGCTAAGCACCTTCTCGCCGCGCTCGGCCTGCGCCAGCGGCGTTTCCATAAAGCTTTTCAGGCTGTCCGCCGCGCCGATAGCCTGCGCCTTAGCGTGGTAGAAGGTACCCAGATCGCGCAGGGGCTGGAAAAACTCCGGCGCGAGGATCAGGGTCAAAAAGCCGGCCATCAGGGTAACGCCTGCGCCGTAATGACCAAAGTTCAGCTCGCCCAGGTAGGAGAAACCGAAATAGACCGCCACCAGCGCAATGGAGAGGGAAGTGAAAAATTCCAGCACCCCGGAGGAGAGGAAGGCAAGACGCAGGACGTCCATCGTGCGCTGGCGGAAATCCTGCGAAGCCTCGCGAATATTGTCGGTTTCCGCGGCGCCGCGGTCGAAAATACGCAGCGTTTCCATGCCGCGCAGGCGGTCGAGGAAGTGGCCGCTCAGCCGCGCCAGCGCCTGGAAGTTGCGGCGGTTTGCATCCGCGGCACCCATTCCGACCAGCGCCATAAACATCGGGATCAGCGGCGCGGTGCCGAGAAGGATCAGCGCCGCCGCCCAGTTAATCGGGAAAATAGTGATAACGATGAGCAGCGGCACGCACGCGGCCAGCGTCATCTGCGGCAGATAGCGCGCATAGTAATCGTGCATATCGTCGATTTGCTCGAGGATAAGCGTGGCCCAGCTGCCCGCAGGCTTGCCCTGGATCCACGCCGGACCGGCCTCCTGCAGGCGGTCGAGCACCTGGCGACGGATCTCATAGCGGATATGCTGCCCGGCATAAAAGCCTACCCGCTCGCGCAGCCATACCACCCACGCGCGGAGGACGAAAATCAGCACCAGCACGGTAAACGGCAGCACCAGCGCCGTCGCCGGAATATTCTCCATGATCATGCGGTGAAGGATCCGCGCCAGCAGCCAGGCCTGAGCGACGATCAGCAGCCCGCTAATGACGCCCAGCGCGCGGGAAATCATCAACCAGCGACGGGAGAGAATGCTCTGTTCTTTTAACCAGCGGGTTAACTCTTGTTGACGGGTTTTATTCATTGCGCACTTAGCAGGTGGAGTTATAGGTTTTTGGGCACGGCAATGTTACAACGCGGAAAAAATAAAGGCGACTTTTCGTCGCCTTCTTTACCTTTGTTACTGACTTGTAAAGATTATTTGCAAGCGTCAGCCAGGCCGTCGAGATAGCGCTCGGCGTCCAGCGCGGCCATGCAGCCGGTGCCGGCAGAGGTAATAGCCTGACGGTAGATATGGTCCATCACGTCGCCGGCGGCGAAGACGCCAGCCACGCTGGTTTGGGTCGCGTTGCCGTGAATGCCGGACTGAACCTTGATATAGCCGTTTTCCAGCTCCAGCTGACCGGCAAAAATCGCCGTGTTCGGGCTGTGGCCGATAGCGACAAACAGGCCCGCGACTTCCAGCGATTCAACGTTGTCCGCATTCTGCGTATCGCGCAGGCGCAGGCCGCTGACGCCCATCTGGTCGCCGGTCACTTCTTCCAGGGTGCGGTGGGTATGCAGCACGATGTTGCCGCTTGCCACTTTGTCCATCAGGCGCTTGATGAGAATTTTTTCAGCGCGGAAGGTGTCGCGACGGTGGATCAGGTGGACTTCAGACGCGATGTTAGAGAGATACAGCGCTTCTTCAACCGCGGTGTTGCCGCCGCCGATAACCGCGACCTTCTGGTTACGGTAGAAGAAACCGTCGCAGGTGGCACAGGCGGAAACGCCGCGGCCCTTAAAGGCTTCTTCAGACGGCAGGCCGAGATAGCGTGCGGAAGCGCCGGTCGCGATAATCAGCGCGTCGCAGGTGTATTCGCCGCTATCGCCGACCAGGCGGAACGGACGGTTCTGCAGATCGACGCTGTTGATATGATCGAAAAGAATTTCGGTTTCGAACTTGGCCGCATGCTCGTGCATACGTTCCATCAGCAGCGGCCCGGTCAGATCGTTCGGATCCCCAGGCCAGTTTTCCACTTCCGTGGTGGTGGTCAGCTGACCCCCTTTTTCCATCCCGGTAATCAGCACCGGATGCAGGTTTGCACGTGCGGCATAGACCGCAGCGGTGTATCCCGCAGGTCCAGAACCAAGAATTAGCAGCTTACTGTGTTTGGCCGTGCCCATGAGAACCCCATAATTTATTGGCATACATTGGGCTGGATTGTAGGGAATTTGTTGTCGTAAAAAAAGAGCATAGCGATTTTGTTAACGATATGTGCAATAGCACCCGCCGATGAGCTGGCGATTTAACGAACGGAGAATATAACTAATTCTACTGTCAGCAGCACAATTATAAGAGGAAAACATGAGAATCAACGGGGGGGGATAATGAATATCTGGCATCTTGTACTAAAAATCGATGTTTTGCTTTGACAATCCCCTGTGCTTTTGCGAAAACATTCATGGAAGAAGAAAAGCAGCGTTTTGCGTGTGGCGAATTTTCATGCATGCAAATGCCATTTTTATCCGGGTTAGCGAAATCTACGCATGGTGTGGACAGACGCCATGCGTGATGTCGGTGGCTGCCGTCAGGCAACGGGCTTCTCACGTACCCCTGGGTTACTCAAGTCGTACGGGTAAGAACAGGATGGGCTCTGGCAGTGAAGGCTCAGAGTCAGAACAGGAGTAGGGAAGGAATACAGAGAGACAATAATAATGGTAGATAGCAAGAAGCGCCCTGGCAAAGATCTCGACCGCATCGATCGTAACATTCTGAACGAGTTACAAAAAGATGGACGTATCTCTAACGTCGAACTTTCTAAACGGGTGGGACTTTCTCCGACGCCTTGCCTTGAGCGCGTGCGTCGACTGGAAAGACAGGGTTTTATTCAGGGCTATACGGCGCTGCTTAACCCGCATTATCTGGATGCATCACTTCTGGTATTTGTTGAGATTACTCTGAATCGTGGCGCGCCGGATGTGTTTGAGCAATTTAACGCCGCTGTGCAAAAACTTGAAGAAATTCAAGAGTGTCATCTGGTATCCGGCGATTTCGACTACCTGTTGAAAACTCGCGTACCGGACATGTCAGCGTATCGTAAACTACTGGGCGAAACCCTGCTGCGCCTGCCGGGCGTAAACGACACCCGTACCTACGTGGTAATGGAAGAGGTCAAGCAGAGCAATCGTCTGGTAATTAAGACGCGCTAACACGGAACAGGTGCAAAATCGACGTAGTTTGATTACACTCCTGTTAATCCATACAGCAACAGTGCCGGGGAGACCCGGCACTGTTGTCCGTTTTAGCAGCAGGCAGGAAACAGCCTGATACCTGGAGAGCCTTTTTTGAGCCAGGAATACACCGAAGACAAAGAAGTCAAACTGACGAAGCTAAGCAGCGGGCGCCGACTCCTTGAGGCGTTACTTATCCTTTGCACCCTTTTTGCTATCTGGCTGATGGCGGCCTTACTCAGCTTTAATCCCTCGGATCCAAGCTGGTCGCAAACGGCCTGGCACGAGCCTATCCACAACATCGGCGGCACGCCGGGAGCCTGGCTTGCCGATACGCTATTTTTCATTTTTGGCGTAATGGCTTACACCATTCCCGTGATTATCATCGGCGGCTGCTGGTTTGCCTGGCGCAATCAAACTAACGACGAGTACATCGACTATTTCGCCGTTTCGCTGCGCCTGATTGGCGCGCTGGCGCTGATCCTCACCTCCTGTGGCCTGGCCTCTATCAATGCCGATGATATTTGGTATTTCGCCTCGGGCGGGGTCATTGGCAGCTTGCTGAGCACCACCCTGCAACCGCTGCTGCACAGCAGCGGCGGAACTATTGCGCTGCTCTGCATCTGGGCGGCGGGTTTAACCCTGTTTACCGGCTGGTCGTGGGTCAGCATTGCCGAAAAACTCGGCGGCGCGATCCTGTCCGTCCTCACCTTTGCCAGCAACCGTACCCGTCGGGACGACACCTGGGTTGATGAGGACGACGATGAATATGAAGATGATGAAGACGACGAAACCGCGAAACCGCAGGGCTCGCGTCGCGCGCGAATTTTACGCAGCGCTTTAGCGCGTCGCCAGCGTCTGGCAGAGAAATTCTCCAATCCGCTGGGGCGCAAGACCGACGCCGCGCTGTTTTCCGGTAAGCGCATGGATGATGCCGAGGAAGAGGTTCAGTTCAGCGCCAACGGCGCGCCGGTTGCGGCAGACGATGTGCTGTTTTCTGGCGCCAGCGCCGCGCGCCCGGCAGATGCGGACGATGTCTTATTCTCCGGTGCCAGCGCAACGCGTCCGGGGGACTTTGACCCCTACGATCCGCTGCTGAACGGCCATAGCATTGCCGATCCTGTTAGCGCGGCTGCGGCAGCCACCGCGGCGCCGCAGGCGTGGGCTGAGCCGGTAGCCGGTCAGATTCCACAGGCCGGCTGGCAGCCTGAGGCACAGGTTTATCAGCCGGAGCAGGTTCCGGTACAGCAGCCTCACTACCAGCCTGAAGCCGCATATCAGCCGCAGCAGGCGTATCAGCCAGAGCAGGCTCCGGTGCAGCAGCCTCATTATCGCCCTGAGCCAACGTATCCGCCGCATCAGGCTTATCAGCCTGAGCAGGCGCCGGTACAGCAGCCTCATTACCAGCCGGAAGCCGCATATCAGCCGCAGCAGGCTTATCAGCCTGAGCAGGCGCCGGTGCAGCAGCCTCACTACCAGACTGAGGCCGCTTATCAGCCGGAACCTTATGCCGCCTCGCCTGCTATTGAGCCAGAAGCGCCTCAGGAAGAGGTCAAGCCGCAGCGTCCGCCGATGTACTATTTCGAAGAGGTTGAAGAGAAGCGCGCGCGTGAGCGCGAACAGCTTGCCGCCTGGTATCAGCCAATTCCTGAGCCTGCGAGTCCGGTTGCGACCAGGCCTATCTCGCCGCCGCCATCTTCTCCTGTTGATGCCGCTGCGGTGACTACGCTCGCCGCCAGCGTACATCAGGCCGCGGGCGCTGGTGCAACCGCCGCCGCGGTGGTCTCCGCTGCGTCATCCGCCGAGCCGCTGTTCAGCCCGGCTACGGGCGGGCCGCGCGTGCAGGTCAAAGAGGGCATTGGTCCGAAGCTGCCGCGTCCTAACCGCGTTCGCGTACCGACGCGCCGTGAGCTGGCATCGTATGGCATTAAGCTGCCTTCTCAGCGCATCGCGGAAGAGCGCGCCCGCCAGGCGGAGCTTGATCAAAATTATGACGATGAGCCGCTCACCGATGAAGAAGTTAACGAACTGGAGCAGGGCGAGCTGGCGCGTCAGTTTGCCGCCACCCAGCAGCAGCGCTACGGTGAGGTCTATCAGGCTGACGACGGCGGAGATGACGATTTAGCCGCCGAAGCCGAGCTGGCTCGCCAGTTTGCCGCCACCCAGCAGCAGCGCTACAGCAGCGAGCAGCCGCGCGGGGCGAACCCGTTCTCTCCGGCTGATTATGACTTCTCGCCGATGAAAACGCTGGTGGACGACGGCCCGAGCGAGCCGCTGTTTACGCCGATGCCGGAGGTTCAGCCGTCGGCACCGCAATACCAGCAGCCGGCGCAGCATCAGCCGGTACAGCAGCCGCAGCAGGTACAACCGCAGCCCGTGCAGCACTATCAGCAGCCGACGCCGCAGCCTGCTTACCAGCAGCCTCAGGCTCAGCAGCCGGTACAATCTGCGCCAGCGGCGCAGGGCTACCAGCCGCAGCAGGCCCCTCAGGCCCCGATGCAGCCGTCGGTCCAACAGCCGGCGCCGCAGCCGCAGGAGAGCCTGATTCACCCGCTCCTGATGCGTAACGGCAACAGCCATCCGCTGCAGCGGCCGACGACGCCGCTGCCGTCTCTGGATCTGCTGACGCCGCCGCCGAGTGAGGTAGAGCCGGTTGATACCTTCGCGCTGGAGCAAATGGCGCGCCTGGTGGAAGCTCGCCTTGCCGATTTCCGTATTAAAGCGGATGTTGTGAACTACTCGCCAGGCCCGGTTATCACCCGCTTTGAGCTGAACCTGGCGCCGGGCGTTAAGGCCGCGCGTATTTCGAACCTGTCGCGCGACCTTGCCCGCTCGCTCTCCACGGTTGCCGTGCGCGTCGTGGAAGTGATTCCCGGCAAGCCGTACGTGGGCCTGGAACTGCCGAATAAGAAACGTCAGACCGTCTACCTGCGCGAAGTGCTGGATAACACCAAGTTCCGCGATAACCCATCGCCGCTGACCGTGGTGCTGGGCAAAGATATCGCCGGCGATCCGGTCGTCGCCGACCTGGCAAAAATGCCGCACCTGCTGGTAGCCGGTACCACCGGCTCCGGTAAATCGGTCGGCGTCAACGCCATGATCCTCAGCATGCTCTACAAGGCGCAGCCGGAAGACGTGCGCTTCATTATGATCGACCCCAAAATGCTCGAACTGTCGGTCTATGAAGGGATCCCGCACCTGCTGACGGAAGTGGTTACCGACATGAAAGACGCCGCCAACGCTCTGCGCTGGAGCGTGAACGAGATGGAACGCCGCTACAAGCTGATGTCAGCGTTGGGCGTGCGTAACCTGGCGGGCTACAACGAGAAGATTGCCGAGGCGGCGCGCATGGGGCGCCCAATTCCGGATCCGTACTGGAAGCCGGGCGACAGCATGGATGCGGTTCATCCGGTGCTGGAAAAACTGCCTTACATCGTGGTGCTGGTGGATGAATTCGCCGACCTGATGATGACCGTGGGTAAGAAAGTAGAAGAGCTGATTGCTCGTCTGGCGCAGAAAGCGCGTGCGGCGGGTATTCACCTCGTACTGGCGACCCAGCGCCCGTCGGTTGACGTGATCACCGGCCTGATTAAGGCCAATATCCCGACGCGTATTGCGTTCACCGTGTCGAGTAAAATTGACTCGCGTACCATCCTTGACCAGAGCGGGGCTGAATCGCTGCTGGGGATGGGGGATATGCTCTACTCCGGGCCGAACTCCACGATCCCGGTGCGCGTTCACGGCGCATTCGTACGCGATCAGGAGGTCCATGCGGTAGTCCAGGACTGGAAAGCGCGCGGGCGTCCGCAGTATGTCGACGGCATCACTTCGGATAGCGAAAGCGAAGGCGGCGGCGGCGGCGGCGGTGGATTTGACGGCGGGGAAGAGCTGGATCCGCTGTTCGACCAGGCGGTCAGCTTCGTGACCGAGAAGCGTAAAGCCTCTATCTCCGGGGTTCAGCGTCAGTTCCGTATCGGCTATAACCGCGCCGCGCGCATCATTGAGCAGATGGAAGCGCAGGGCATCGTCAGCGAGCAGGGCCATAACGGCAACCGCGAAGTGCTGGCGCCGCCGCCCTTCGAGTGAGTGCAAAGTTGGGTAAATAAGAGCAAAATCAGCCTATTCTTCTGTCCCGCCGCGCCAGGCGGTCCTACATTAGGGGCAGAAGAGGCTCCCGCGCAGGGAGCGACGCACATTGACGGACATTAAGGAATAACAATGAAAAAACTCGCAATCACCTGTGCATTACTGTCTGGATTTGTTGTCAGCCAGGTTTGGGCTGACGCCGCCGGCGATTTGAAAAGCCGTCTGGATAAGGTGAGCAGCTTCCACGCCAGCTTCACGCAGAAAGTGACCGATGGCAGCGGCAATGCGGTACAGGACGGACAGGGCGATCTGTGGGTCAAGCGGCCGAATCTGTTCAACTGGCACATGACCCAGCCGGATGAAAGCATTCTGGTCTCTGACGGCAAAACGCTGTGGTTCTATAACCCGTTCGTTGAGCAGGCGACCGTCACCTGGCTGAAAGACGCCACCAGCAACACGCCGTTTATGCTGATTGCGCGTAACCAGTCTAACGACTGGCAGCAGTACAATATTAAGCAAAACGGCGATGACTTTGTCCTGACGCCGAAAAGCGGCAGCGGTAACCTGAAGCAGTTCACCATTAACGTAGGGCGTGATGGCACCATTCATCAGTTCAGCGCGGTAGAGCAGGACGACCAGCGCAGCAGCTATCAGCTGAAGTCGCAGCAAAACGGTGCGATAGACGCATCTAAGTTTACCTTTACGCCGCCGCAAGGGGTTACGGTGGACGATCAACGTAAATAGAGGCGAATGTGGGCAATCTGTCGCTCGACTTTTCCGACAATGCGTTTCAACCTCTGGCCGCCCGTATGCGGCCAGAAAATTTAGCGCAGTACATCGGCCAGCAGCATTTGCTGGCACCGGGTAAACCTTTGCCGCGGGCAATTGAGGCCGGGCATCTTCATTCGATGATTCTATGGGGCCCGCCGGGCACCGGAAAAACAACCTTAGCGGAAGTGATTGCTCGCTATGCCAGCGCCGACGTCGAGCGTATTTCGGCCGTGACCTCCGGCGTGAAGGAGATCCGTGAAGCCATCGAACGCGCCCGGCAGAACCGTAACGCCGGTCGGCGCACCATCCTGTTTGTCGACGAAGTCCACCGCTTCAATAAAAGCCAGCAGGACGCGTTTCTGCCGCATATCGAAGATGGCACCATCACCTTTATCGGTGCGACGACGGAAAATCCCTCTTTTGAACTCAACTCCGCGCTGTTATCGAGAGCGCGCGTTTATCTGTTGAAATCACTCACCACGGAAGATATCGAGCAGGTGCTCACGCAGGCGATGAGCGATGCGGGCCGCGGCTACGGCGGACAAAATATTGTGCTGCCTGACGACACGCGTCGGGCGATCGCCGAGCTGGTAAACGGCGATGCGCGCCGGGCGCTCAACACGCTGGAGATGATGGCCGATATGGCCGAAACCGACGCCGCCGGTCAGCGGGTGCTTAAGGCCGAACTGCTGACCGAAATTGCCGGCGAGCGCAGCGCGCGCTTTGATAACAAGGGCGATCGCTTTTACGATTTAATTTCGGCGCTGCACAAGTCCGTGCGCGGCAGCGCGCCGGACGCCGCGCTGTACTGGTATGCGCGGATCATTAGCGCCGGCGGCGATCCGCTGTACGTTGCCCGCCGCTGCCTGGCGATTGCCTCAGAAGACGTCGGCAACGCCGACCCTCGGGCCATGCAGGTTGCTATCTCTGCCTGGGACTGCTTTACCCGAGTCGGCCCTGCGGAAGGCGAGCGGGCGATTGCGCAGGCTATTGTGTATCTTGCCTGCGCGCCGAAGAGCAACGCGGTTTACAGCGCCTTTAAGGCCGCGATGGCCGATGCCCGCGAACGTCCGGACTACGACGTGCCGGTCCATTTGCGCAACGCGCCGACGAAGCTGATGAAAGAGATGGGCTACGGCCAGCAGTATCGCTACGCCCACGATGAGCCCAACGCCTATGCCGCCGGCGAGGAGTACTTCCCGCAGGAAATGGCGCAAACGCGCTATTATCGGCCAACAAATCGAGGGCTTGAGGGGAAAATTGGCGAAAAGCTCGCCTGGCTTGCCGAACAGGATCAAAATAGCCCCACAAAACGCTACCGCTAACAGAGGCGTTGCGGTAAGGTTACCAGGATATTCCGGTGGTCGTAGTCTGCGGCCACTTTTCATTTTATTAATTCGATAAGCACAGGATAAGCATGCTCGATCCCAATCTGCTGCGTACCGAGCCAGACGCAGTCGCTGAAAAACTGGCACGCCGGGGCTTTAAGCTGGATGTAGATAAACTGCGCGCTCTGGAAGAGCGTCGTAAAGTTCTGCAGGTTGAAACTGAAAATCTGCAGGCGGAGCGTAACTCCCGATCGAAATCCATTGGCCAGGCGAAAGCGCGTGGGGAAGATATCGAGCCGTTACGCCTGGAAGTGAACAAGCTTGGCGAACAGCTGGATGCGGCGAAAACCGATCTGGACGTGCTGCTGGCCGAGATCCGCGATATCGCGCTGACCATTCCTAACGTCCCGCATGACGACGTTCCGCTGGGTAAAAGTGAAAACGACAACGTCGAAGTGAGCCGCTGGGGAACCCCGCGCGAGTTCGATTTTGACGTACGCGATCACGTGACCCTGGGCGAAATGCACGGCGGGCTGGACTTCGCTGCGGCGGTTAAACTGACCGGCTCGCGCTTTGTGGTCATGAAGGGCCAGCTGGCTCGTCTGCACCGCGCGCTGTCGCAGTTTATGCTGGATCTGCATACCGAACAGCACGGCTACAGTGAAAACTATGTCCCGTATCTGGTAAATCAGGAAACGCTGTATGGCACCGGCCAGCTGCCGAAATTCGCCGGCGACCTGTTCCATACTCGTCCTCTGGAAGAAGAAGCGGATAGCAGCAACTACGCGCTGATCCCGACCGCCGAAGTTCCGCTGACTAACCTGGTTCGCGATGAGATCATCGATGAAGACGATCTGCCGATCAAAATGACCGCGCATACGCCGTGCTTCCGCTCTGAAGCGGGATCCTACGGTCGTGATACTCGCGGTCTGATCCGTATGCACCAGTTCGATAAAGTTGAGATGGTGCAGATCGTCCGTCCGGAAGATTCCATGGCGGCGCTGGAAGAGATGACCGGCCATGCGGAGAAAGTTCTGCAGCTGCTGGGTCTGCCATACCGTAAAGTGGCGCTCTGCACCGGCGATATGGGCTTCAGCGCGTGCAAAACCTACGATCTGGAAGTGTGGGTGCCGGCGCAGAATACCTACCGCGAAATTTCGTCCTGCTCGAACGTCTGGGATTTCCAGGCGCGCCGCATGCAGGCACGCTGCCGCAGCAAGTCTGATAAGAAAACGCGCCTGGTCCATACGCTGAACGGCTCTGGCCTGGCAGTGGGTCGTACCCTGGTTGCGCTGATGGAAAACTATCAGCAGGCCGACGGCCGTATTGAAATCCCGGAAATTCTGCGCCCGTATATGCGCGGCCTTGAGTTCATCGGCTGATTTTGCTACCCCCTTCTCAAAAGCGCCTACGGGCGCTTTTTTTTCATCTCCTTCTTGATGCCGGGCAATAACCCGTCCGTTCAATACCTACATACTCCCTTGGTGTTAAAGCAGCATAAAAAACCAATAAAAGCTAATTTCGTTATATATAAATCTATATAACGATTGTCGGTAAATTGTGAGCAACCCAAGCGAGTACCCATGAAAATTAAAGCCCCCGATGCTTTACTGGCTGCCGAAGTAAGCCGGCGTGGTTTAATGAAAACCACGGCGATTGGCGGTCTGGCAGTGGCCAGTAACGCATTTACTCTACCCTTCACGCGCATTGCCCATGCCGCAGATACCCTGTCACCGGCAGGCGAAACGGTGACCTGGAGCGCCTGTACCGTTAACTGCGGTAGCCGCTGCCCGCTGCGCATGCACGTCGTTGATGGTGAAATTAAATACGTTGAAACAGACAATACCGGTGACGATAGCTACGATGGCCTGCACCAGGTGCGCGCCTGCCTGCGCGGGCGCTCGATGCGTCGTCGCGTCTACAATCCCGATCGTCTGAAGTACCCGATGAAGCGCGTAGGTAAACGCGGCGAAGGGAAATTTGAGCGCATCAGCTGGGAAGAGGCGTTCGATACCATTGCCGGCAATATGCAGCGCCTGATCAAAGACTATGGCAACGAATCTATCTACCTGAACTACGGCACCGGAACCCTGGGCGGGACCATGACCCGCTCCTGGCCGCCGGGAAAAACGCTCATTGCCCGCCTGATGAACTGCTGCGGGGGCTATCTTAATCACTACGGCGACTACTCCTCCGCGCAGATCGCCGCCGGGCTGAACTACACCTACGGCGGCTGGGCCGACGGCAACAGCCCGTCGGATATTGAAAACAGCCAGCTGGTGGTTCTGTTTGGCAATAACCCGGGCGAAACGCGGATGAGCGGCGGCGGGGTGACCTACTATCTGGAGCAGGCGCGACAAAAATCCAATGCGCGGATGATCATTGTCGATCCTCGCTATACGGATACCGGGGCCGGTCGTGAGGACGAGTGGATCCCGATTCGCCCGGGTACCGACGCGGCGCTGGTCTCCGCGCTGGCGTGGGTGATGATTAGCGAAAACCTGGTCGATACCCCGTTCCTCGATAAATACTGCGTTGGTTACGATGAAAAAACGCTCCCTGCCGATGCGCCGGCAAACGGCCACTATAAGGCCTGGATCCTGGGCCAGGGCAGCGACGGTATCGCCAAAACGCCCGAGTGGGCGTCAACCATTACCGGCATTCCGGCCGATCGCATCGTGAAGCTGGCGCGCGAGATTGCCGGCGCGAAGCCCGCCTATATCAGCCAGGGCTGGGGGCCGCAGCGCCACGCTAACGGTGAAATTGCCACCCGGGCGATCTCGATGCTCTCTATTCTCACCGGCAACGTCGGCATTAACGGCGGCAACAGCGGCGCGCGCGAGGGCTCATACGATCTGCCGTTTGAGCGTATGCCGACGCTGGAAAACCCGGTTGAGACCAGCATCTCCATGTTTATGTGGACCGACGCCATCGAGCGTGGTCCGGAGATGACGGCGCTCCGTGACGGGGTTCGCGGCAAAGACAAGCTCGATGTGCCGATCAAGATGATCTGGAACTATGCGGGCAACTGCCTGATTAACCAGCACTCTGATATCAACCGTACCCATGAAATTCTGCAGGACGACAGGAAGTGCGAGATGATCGTGGTGATCGATTGCCATATGACCTCGTCGGCAAAATATGCCGATATCCTGCTGCCGGACTGCACCGCCTCCGAACAGATGGACTTCGCGCTGGATGCCTCCTGCGGCAACATGTCGTACGTTATCTTCACCGATGAGGCGATTAAGCCGCGCTTTGAATGCAAAACGATTTATGACATGACGACGGCGCTGGCGAAACGCATGGGTGTGGAGCAGCAGTTTACGGAAGGCCGTAGCCAGGAAGGCTGGATGCGCTATCTGCACGAGATCTCCCGCAAAGCGATCCCCGACCTCCCGGACTTTGAGACCTTCCGCAAGCAGGGGATCTATAAGCAGCGTGACCCGGAAGGCCATCACGTTGCCTATAAGGCGTTCCGTGAAAATCCGCAGGCTAACCCGCTGACCACGCCGTCGGGAAAAATCGAAATCTATTCGCAGGAGCTGGCAAAAATTGCCGCCACCTGGGAGTTACCCGAAGGGGACGTTATCGATCCGCTGCCGATTTATACCCCCGGCTTTGAGAACTATAACGATCCGCTGACCGAGAAATTCCCGCTGCAGCTGACCGGCTTCCACTATAAATCTCGCGTGCACTCGACCTACGGCAACGTAGACGTGCTGCAGGCGGCCTGTCGCCAGGAGATGTGGATTAACCCGCTTGATGCGAAGACGCGAGGTATCGCCAACGGCGACCGAATTCGTATTTTCAACGCCCGCGGTGAGGTGCATATCGAAGCCAAAGTGACGCCGCGTATGATGCCGGGCGTTGTCGCGCTGGGTGAGGGCGCCTGGTATAACCCGGACGCAGGCCGCGTGGATCAGGCGGGGAGTATCAACGTGCTCACCACCCAACGCCCGTCGCCGCTGGCGAAAGGAAATCCGTCGCATACCAACCTCGTCCAGGTTGAAAAGCTGTAAGGAATAACCGATGACAACTCAATATGGATTTTTTATCGATTCCGCCCGTTGCACCGGTTGTAAAACCTGCGAACTGGCTTGTAAAGACTATAAGAACCTGACGCCGGACGTCAGCTTCCGCCGCATTTATGAGTACGCGGGCGGCGACTGGCAGGAGGATAACGGCGTCTGGCAGCAGAACGTGTTTGCCTACTACCTCTCTATCGCCTGTAACCACTGCGAGGATCCGGCCTGCACCAAGGTCTGTCCGAGCGGCGCCATGCACAAGCGCGATGATGGCTTTGTGGTGGTGGATGAAGACGTCTGTATCGGCTGCCGCTATTGCCATATGGCCTGCCCGTACGGCGCGCCGCAGTACAACGCGGCGAAAGGGCATATGACCAAGTGCGACGGCTGCCACGAGCGCGTCGCCGTTGGTAAAAAACCGATCTGCGTCGAGTCCTGCCCGCTGCGGGCGCTGGACTTTGGCCCAATCGAAGAGCTGCGGCAGAAGCACGGCAAGCTGGCCGCCGTTGCGCCGCTGCCGTCGGCGCATTTTACGCAACCCAGCATTGTCATTAAACCGAACGCCAACAGTCGTCCGTGTGGCGATACAACCGGCTATCTGGCCAACCCGAAGGAGGTGTGAGATGGGAAGTGGATGGCATGAATGGCCGCTGATGATCTTCACGGTCTTTGGTCAGTGCGTGGTAGGGGGCTTCATTGTCCTGGCGCTGGCGCTTATGAAAGGCAGCCTGTCGCGTGAGCAGCAGCAGCGCGTGGTGCTGAGCATGTTTGGCCTGTGGGTGCTGATGGGGATTGGGTTTATCGCCTCGACGCTGCACCTGGGGTCGCCGATGCGGGCCTTCAATTCGCTCAACCGCGTCGGCGCCTCGTCGCTGAGTAACGAAATCGCCAGCGGAGCGCTCTTCTTCGCCGTCGGCGGTATTGGCTGGCTGCTGGCGGCGGTTAAGAAGCTGCCGGCCGGGCTGCGCAGCCCGTGGCTAATCGTCACGATGGTGCTGGGCGTCATCTTCGTCTGGATGATGGTTCGGGTGTACAACACCATTGATACGGTCCCGACCTGGTATAGCGTCTGGACGCCGCTGAGCTTCTTCCTGACGCTGTTTATCGGCGGACCGCTGCTGGGCTATCTGCTGCTGCGCGCGGCCGGCGTGAACGGCTGGGCGATGCGCCTGCTGCCCGCCGTCACGCTGGTGGCCCTGGTGGCGAGCGTGGCCGTGGCGCTGATGCAGGGAAGCGAGCTGTCGACTATCCACAGCTCTATCCAGCAGGCGTCTGCGCTGGTGCCGGACTACGGCTCGCTGATGGCGTGGCGAGTGGCGGCCCTGGCGCTGGCGCTGGCGTGCTGGGTTGCGCCGATGCTTAAAGGATATCAGCCGGCGCTGCCGCTGCTGGGCCTGGCGTTCGTGCTGGTGCTGGTGGGTGAGATGGTCGGCCGCGGGGTCTTCTACGGTCTGCATATGACGGTGGGCATGGCGATCGCCAGCTAAGCCGCTATTCGCGCCGGAACTTCGCGGTTCCGGCGCGATAAAAAATGCGCTCTCTTCATGAAATATTTCAACTGATATTCCCGCCCGTTAATTCCAATAAATTAATAAAAACAATGGAATAATATAAAGAATAATTCTGCCGCCTCGCCGATGGATAAAAAACTTCAATCGTTGCCCGAGAAACCGCGTCCTGCCTGATTTCAGGTGGATTGACAATGTTTATAGCGGTGGCATGATGCGCACGAAATCCGAACTTCCTCACGGTTTATATCCATGTCCATCTACACCCGGCCGGTGCAAATGTTGCTCTGCGGCCTGCTTTTGTTGACGCTGGCGATAGCGGTTTTAAATACCCTCGTCCCGCTTTGGCTCGCCCATGAAAACATGCCTACCTGGCAGGTCGGGATGGTCGGCTCATCCTATTTCACCGGTAACCTGGTCGGAACCCTGCTGGCCGGATGGGTCATTAAACATCTGGGATTTAACCGCAGCTACTATCTTGCCTCGCTGATTTTTGCCGTTGGCTGCGTTGGGCTTGGCGTCACCATTGGCTTCTGGACCTGGTTTAGCTGGCGTTTTATCGCCGGCGTAGGCTGCGCAATGATTTGGGTGGTGGTGGAAAGCGCGCTGGTGTGTAGCGGAACCACCCGCAGCCGCGGCCGCCTGCTGGCGGCGTACATGATGGTTTACTACGTCGGTACCGTGCTGGGCCAGCTGATGGTGAGCAAGCTGCCGACGGATCTGATGAGCGTTCTGCCCTGGGTGACCGGGCTGGCGCTGGCCGCGATCCTTCCGCTGCTGTTTACGCGCGTGGTCAATCAGACGGACGAGCCGCACGAGCCGGCCCGCATCTGGCCAATGCTCAGGCTTCGCCAGGCTCGCCACGGCGTTAACGGCTGCATTATTTCCGGGATCGTCCTCGGCTCGCTGTACGGGCTTATGCCGCTGTGGCTGAACCATCAGGGAGTGAGCGACGCCGGGATTGGCTTCTGGATGGCGGTGATGGTGAGCGCCGGGATCCTCGGCCAGTGGCCGGTGGGTCGCCTGGCGGATCGCTATGGCCGCCTGCTGGTGCTGCGCGTTCAGGTGTTTATCGTTATTCTCGGCTGTCTGGCGATGCTTAGCCAGGCCGCGATGGCGCCCGCGCTGTTTATCCTTGGCGCCTCCGGCTTTACGCTGTATCCGGTAGCGATGGCCTGGGCATGCGAAAAAGTTGAGCGCCATCAGCTGGTGGCGATGAACCAGGCGCTATTGATGAGCTACACCATCGGCAGCCTGCTTGGGCCAACGCTTACCGCGATGCTGATGCAGAATTTCTCCGATAACTTGCTGTTTATTATGATCGCGAGCGTGTCCTTCATCTACCTGCTGACGCTGCTGCGTAAAGCGGGGCACCACCCGACGCCGGTGGCCCACGCCTGATGTTCTCAAGCCATAGCCGGCGGGATACCTCCGCAGGCTATGGCTGAGAAGCAATAAGCGCCGCAAGCTGGCTGCGCTCCTCAATCGCAGCGAGCCGCTGCAGCCGGTCCTCCTCATCTAACCAGCAGACTAATCGCTGGATCGTGTGAATATGCTGTTCGCTATCCGCTGCCGCCAGCACGACTATCAGCCGGATTGCGGGATGGCCGGGAAACTCAACGCCTTCCCCGCAACAGAGCAGCGAAAGCGCGCTGCTGTGGCTTAACACCCCGTCTTCCGGTCGCGCGTGCGGTAGCGCAAATTCAGGGCTCAGTATGTACCAGGGACCGTGCTGTTCCGTGGCGCTGATAATCGCCTGTGCGTATTCCGCGGTGACCTTTCCCTGCAGCTCTAAAGGCTGACAGGCGAGCCGAACGGCGCTGCGCCAGTCGAGAGCGTACTGCGCATACTGGCTGGCAGCAAAAAGCGTGTCGTCCATATCGATTCCTCAGATAACGAGCCGGCCGCGGCCGGCCCTTACTGCGCCTTAGCTCAGTGCGTGATACAGCGCCTCGCCGGAGATGCCATATTTTTCTTTTAGCTGACGGCTATTGCCGGATTCGGTGAAGGTATCCTGAGTACCCAGGCGTATCAGACGCGCCGGGTGGGCCGCCTGCGCCATCGCTTCGGCAATCTGGCCGCCGAGGCCCCCGTTTACGCTATGATTCTCAAGGGTGGCGATGAGCGGGCAGTCGGCAACCAGCGCAGCGAACGCCTTATGGTTGAAGGGTTTGAGCTGCGCCACGTGAATCAGCCTGCCTTTTTTACCGCTGGCGAGCAGCTTCTCGTAGCCATCGGTGGCCTGCTCCAGCACCGTACCCTCGAAGAGAATGGCAAAATCATTCCCGCTGCTGGCGATGGCCGCGATATCGGTAACCCGCGGAATCATGCTCTTATCGCGAACCGGCATCGGCTCGCGGGCGACGCGGATATAGACCGGACCCGTAATATTGGCCGCCTGTTCGAAGGCTTCCGCAATTTCTTCGGCATCCGCAGGCGTCAGGACCGTTAATCCCGGCAGCACGCGGGTCAGGGCGAGATCTTCCAGCGCATGGTGCGAGGCGCCGTCCGGTCCGTCATCCATACCGGGATGGCTGCCGACTAGCTTGACGTTAGCTTTGGCATAGCAGGCCTGCCGCAGCTGAGTCCAGGCGGTGCCCGTTACAAACATCGCAAAATTGACGTAGAAGGGCATAAACCCCTCAAGCGCCTGGCCGGTAGCGAAGCTCATTGCCGAGCCCTCCGCAATACCCATTTCGAAAAACGCCTCGGGATAGAGGGCCTGAAACTGGTCCGTGCGGGTTGAGCTGGCTAAGTCGCTGTCGATGGCAACCACGGGATATCCCTTTTGTTTCAGGGCGATCAGCGCGTTACCGATTTCATCACGTGGGGCTTTCATCACTGTAACTCCTCCATTGCCTGCTGATACTGTTCCCGGGTGGGGGTTTTTGAGTGCCAGTCGCCGTTATTTTCCATATAGCTAACGCCGGAGCCTTTGGTGGTATGCGCAATAATAGCCACCGGCTTGCCTTTGAGATGGCGGGAGAGCATCAGGGTATCGGCAACCTGGTGCATGTCATTGCCGTTAAGAAGCTCCAGCACATGCCAGCCAAAACAGCGGATTTTGTCAGCCAGCGGCTCGAGGTTGACCACCTCATTGACCGGATCGTGTGACGAGAAGCGGTTGTAATCGACGATGGCGACCAGGTTGTCCATTTTCATATGAGCGGCCTGCTGCAGGGTTTCCCAGATTTGTCCTTCGTGCATCTCGCCGTCGCCGAGGATCGCGAATACCCGATGGGGATCGTTACGGCGCTTTTTCGCCGCCGCCATCCCCAGGGCAACCGACAGACCCTGGCCGAGCAGGCCGGTGGTGGCATCGACGTCGGGTAGCGCCTTGATGCTGGGGTGGCCCTGCAGGCGGGAATCGATCTGGCGGAAGGTGCTGAACTCCCGGCGTTCAATCTTGCCCATCTGATAAAGCATGGCGTACTGGGCGGCGACGGCATGGCCTTTACTCATGACGATGCGCGAACGGGGGGAGCGACTGAGGTCCACTTCCTCGTAGTAGAGCCAGGTCAGAATATCGATGATTGACAGGGCGCCGCCCGGATGGCCGATCCCTGACTCATAGATCATGCTAACGATATCGCGTCGTGCAACGAGCGCGTGGGACTTTAGTTCTGCAATATTCACGTTTTTTCCTCCTATGGCAGCATTTTGCCGATGTAGTACACGACCAGACCAAGCGCGACGAAATCCGTTTCCGGGAAGCTGGTTCCCGACAGACCAACGGACTCCATAATCGGGTAGATCAGGGCCGGCCCGATGCCGATGAGGATCCCGGTGATAAAGCTCCCGGCAATCGCGCCCTTCCAGCCGCCGGACGCGTTACCAAACACCGCGGCGGTGGCGCCGATAAAGAAATAGGGGATGGCGACCGGGATAATGACGGTTTGACCGAGGATCGCGAGGAACCCCATCACCACCAGCCCGCCGATAAATGAAGAGATAAATCCCAGCACCGTAGCGGTTGGCGCGTAGGGGAAGACCACGGGACAGTCGAGCGCGGGTTTGGCGTTAGGAATGAATTTCTCCGAAATACCGAGGAACGCGGGGACGATTTCGGAGAGCAGCAGGCGTACGCCGGTAATAATGATGTACAGCGAAGCGGTGAACGTCAGCGACTGAAACAGCGGGTAAACCAGCCAGTGCATCCCGCCGGCCGCTGCCGTTACGGCCTCTTTTCCGGCCGCGAGAGCGGCGATGTAGTAGAAGATACTGACCGAGATCGACACGGAGACAATATAATCTTTAAAGATCCCCAGCCAGCCGGGCAGATTCAGCTTCTCCGTCGACTGTTTCGGATCGCCGACTTTCGAACCGATCCATCCGGATGCCGCGTAGGCCAGCGTAACGTAGTGCCCCATGGCGATTTCGTCATTGCCGGTGATTTTTCTCATCCAGGGTTGGGCGATGGCCGGATAAAGGCACGCGGCGAGGCCAAGCAGAACTGAGCCGACAATAATCGTGGTCATATCGCTATAGCCAAGCGCTTTCAGCGTGACGGTAAGCAGGGCCGAGAGATAGAGATTATGCTGCCCGGTGAGAAAGATGTACTTAAACGGGGTGACGCGAGCAAAGAACAGATTCCAGCCAAAACCGATGACCATAATCAGCGATACGCACATCGCGAATTTAGTCTGCGCCAGCCCGGTGAGCGCTTCCGCCAGCGGCATCACGCCTTTCAGACCAAACCCATCGCTGAACAGCGTCTGAAAGTTGCCAAGCGAGGTTACCGCCAGCCCGGCGCCGCCGGCAAAAACCAGAAACCCGACGATAGTTTTGAAGGTGCCGGAGAGCACCTTTTCAATCGGTTTGCGTTGAATTAACAAGCCAATTAATGCGATAAAACCAACTAAAAGTGGGGTAACGCCCAGAATGTCGAATACAATAAATCTGAGGAAATCCATATTGCCTCCGGGAGAATTTAGTTGCCCTGGATGACGCTGATGAGCGCAGATTCCATCTCTTCGCTGTTCATCAGATCGGTTATCCCGATGGCCCTGAACCCAGCGGCTTCGACTTCATCGGTGAGATCGCGCATAGTGATAACGAAATCGATATCTCGCCAGGTCCTCAGGCCGGAGAGTACGTCATGTTCCAGTTCGACATCCCAGCGGTGCTTATCGATGATTTTTTGTGCTTTTATTTTGAGCATCAGAGAGCTGCCCATACCGGTACGACAGACGATGAGACCTTTCATTAGATGTTCTCCTGTTTGTAAAAATAATTATTTTTATTTTGTCTTGTGAGATAATAATTATTATCCTCGATGTGAGATGAAAGATGTGACTGTGTTTGCATTTTGAGCAATAAAGGCGAAAAATGAGCCATATAGACAGTAATTTATTGATAAACATAAGAAATGAGTCTGCAGGCCTTAGCCCGATACTGGAAAAGGTCGGCCGCTTTATCACCGAAAATCCTGATTTTGTGATGCGGCATACCATTTCGGAACTGGCCGACTCCGTCGATACCAGCGAGGGCAGCATTACGCGTTTTTGCCGGGCGTTTGGCTTTAAAGGCTTTTCTGATTTCAGAACGGCGCTGGCGATTGAGCAGGGGGCGACGCGATCGGAGGACGGCGGTAATGAAGAGATAGCTCCCGTGCTGGCAAGCATTCGTGATAGCAACGCTATCATTGACGCTCAGGAGCTTCAGGCTGCGGCAATTTGGCTTAATTCGCTGAATAATATTGCAATTTATGCGGTAGGCACGGCGGTGCCGGTGGCGCTATTTCTCCAGATGAACTTAATCAACATGGGGAAAGCCGCTAGTTTTGTCGACCGCTCTTACCCGGCGGCGCTGCCGATGTCGTCTGATAGTCAAAAAACCGGGATTATCGTTATTCATACCGAGCAGGCATCGGCGGATATGATGCAGGCACTATCGCTGGCGAAGCAGCAGGGGGTTAAAATACTGGCGCTGACTCGCGGTACGTTTGCGCCCCTGGTGCGCCTCTCTGACTGGAATCTACAGGCAGCCGTGGCTTTACAGGGGGAGGGGGAATCAGGGTTTGCCGAGATTGCGGGGGCAATGATGGTGGCCGATCGGATCCTTAGCGCGCTGGAGGAGCAGGACGAGCGCTACGCTGAGTACCGTAAAGCGCATCAAAAACGTATTTTCTCAATTGAGAGCGTGACCAGCAAGCTGTCGCAATACTTTATGTCCTGATGCCGCTGAAGAAAGGCCTGGCCCGGATAGGACCTCCAGCGTCGTTATCCGGGGCTCTTGCTAAGAGGCAGGCTTAGTACATCACCTTATGACCATACTGCTCGAGAATGCTTTTTACGCGCTCCATGGTCTCTTTCTTCGGCGGATGCACGCCGTCAAGCTTGTACTCTTCACCCATCGCCACCCATTTATGCTTGCCCAGCTCGTGATACGGCAGCAGCTCGATTTTTTCGACGTTGCCCATATCGCGGGTAAACTCGCCGAGGCGGTGCGCGGAATCATCATCATCTGACCAGCCGGGTACCACCACGTAGCGGATCCAGACGTTAATGTTTTTGTTCGCCAGATAGCGGCAAAACTCCAGCGTGCGGTGGTTAGAGACGCCGACCAGATTTTGGTGGATTTCATCATTCATCTGCTTAAGGTCAAGCATCACCAGATCGGTCACTTCAAGCAGCTCGTCAATCACCGGATCGTAGCGACGAACGAAGCCGTTGGTATCGAGGCAGGTATGGATGCCCTCTTTGCGGCAGGCGCGGAACCAGTCGCGCACGAATTCAGCCTGCAGGATAGCCTCGCCGCCGGACGCGGTCACGCCGCCGCCGGATGCGTTCATAAAGTGACGATAGGTGACAACCTCTTTCATCAGGCTTTCGACGGTGACTTCGGTACCGCCGTGGGTATCCCAGGTATCGCGATTATGGCAGTACAGGCAGCGCATCAGGCAGCCCTGGAAGAAGGTGATGAAGCGGATCCCTGGCCCATCGACGGTGCCACAGGATTCAAAGGAGTGAATGCGACCAATAGTTGACATTGCGGTGGTATCTCCAGATTCGGCCCGTCCGGGACCTGTGATGCACAGCTCAAACCGGCTGTGTTTAAGAGCCAGTCGCATTAGGCTATTTTACTTGCCATTTTGAACCTGGGCAGTGCTCACAATCCTCACGTACTACGTGTACGCTCCGGTTGCTGCGCGCTGTCCGTGTTCAAACTGGCTGCGACAATTACGCCTAATGGGATAGGCTCTAAGTCTGTTTTGGCAGTTATCCATTAAGTATAGATAGCGGACAAAAGAGACTGGGGGCAGGGAGGTATTATTAAAAAGGCCCCACTTGCGTGGAGCCTTTATTGTACGCTTTTTATATCGCGATTTCAGTCAAAACCCGTTACATGGTCTGAGTGAAGGTACGAGTGATAACGTCCTGCTGCTGCTCTTTAGTCAGGGAGTTAAAACGTACTGCATAGCCGGATACGCGGATGGTCAGCTGCGGATATTTTTCCGGGTTTTCCATCGCGTCGAGCAGCATTTCACGGTTCATAACGTTGACGTTCAGGTGCTGACCGCCTTCGATAGACGCTTCGTGGTGGAAGTAACCGTCCATCAGACCGGCCAGGTTAGTTTTACGAACTTCGTCGTCTTTACCCAGAGCGTTAGGAACGATAGAGAAGGTGTAAGAGATACCATCTTTAGCGTACGCAAACGGCAGTTTTGCAACGGAGGTCAGAGAGGCAACGGCACCTTTCTGGTCACGACCGTGCATCGGGTTAGCACCCGGTCCGAACGGAGCGCCAGCGCGACGACCGTCAGGGGTGTTACCGGTTTTCTTACCGTACACAACGTTAGAAGTGATGGTCAGAACGGACTGAGTCGGGATAGCGTTGCGGTAGGTGTGCAGTTTCTGAATTTTCTTCATGAAACGTTCAACCAGATCGACCGCCATGTCATCTACGCGAGAGTCGTTGTTACCAAACTGCGGGTATTCGCCTTCGATTTCGAAGTCGATAGCCAGACCGTCTTCGTCACGAATCGGTTTAACTTTCGCATATTTGATAGCGGACAGGGAGTCAGCGGCAACGGACAGACCGGCGATACCGCATGCCATGGTGCGAACAACGTCACGATCGTGCAGCGCCATCAGAGAAGCTTCGTAGCTGTACTTGTCGTGCATGTAGTGGATGATGTTCAGCGCGGTGACGTACTGTTTAGCCAGCCAGTCCATGAAGTGATCCATGCGATCCATAACTTCATCAAAGTTCAGAACGTCGCCTTTGATCGGTTCAGACTTAGGACCAACCTGCATTTTCAGTTTTTCATCAACGCCGCCGTTGATAGCGTACAGCATGGTTTTCGCGAGGTTAGCGCGAGCGCCGAAGAACTGCATTTGCTTACCAACAACCATCGGGCTTACGCAGCAAGCGATAGCGTAGTCATCGTTGTTGAAGTCAGGACGCATCAGATCGTCGTTCTCATACTGCAGAGAAGAGGTATCGATGGAGACTTTAGCCGCGTATTTTTTGAAGCTCAGCGGCAGTTTTTCAGACCACAGAATAGTGATGTTCGGCTCCGGAGACGGCCCCATGGTGTACAGGGTGTTCAGGAAGCGGAAGCTGTTTTTGGTGACCAGAGTACGGCCATCAACGCCCATACCACCGATTGATTCAGTTGCCCAAATCGGGTCACCGGAGAACAGTTCATCATACTCAGGAGTACGCAGGAAGCGAACCATACGCAGCTTCATGACCAGGTGGTCAATCATTTCCTGCGCGTCCTGCTCGGTGATTTTACCGGCTTTCAGGTCGCGTTCGATGAAGATATCCAGGAAGCTGGAGGTACGGCCGAAGGACATTGCCGCGCCGTTCTGAGACTTAACGGCAGCCAGGTAACCGAAGTAGGTCCACTGGATAGCTTCCTGCGCGGTTTTTGCCGGAGCAGAGATATCGCAGCCGTATTTGGCCGCCATTTCTTTGATCTGGCCCAGCGCACGGTACTGCTCGGAGATCTCTTCGCGCAGACGGATGGTTGCTTCCAGATCTTCGCCGTTTTCCAGTCTTTCTTGCAGAGACAGGAACTGAGCGTATTTGTCTTTCATCAGGAAGTCGATGCCGTACAGCGCAACGCGGCGGTAGTCACCGATGATACGGCCACGGCCGTAGGCATCCGGCAGACCGGTCAGCACGCCGGATTTACGGCAGTTCAGGATGTCTTTGGTGTAAACGTCAAAAACGCCCTGGTTGTGAGTTTTACGGTACTCGGTGAAGATTTTTTTCAGCATCGGGTCCAGCTCGCGATCGTACGCTTTGCAAGAACCTTCAACCATTTTAATGCCGCCGAACGGGATAATCGCACGTTTCAGCGGAGCTTCAGTCTGCAGACCAACGATTTTCTCGAGCGCTTTCTCGATGTAGCCTGCGTCGTGAGAAGTGATGGTGGATGCAAGGGAAGTGTCAAAATCAACAGGCGCGTGAGTGCGGTTTTCCTGTTTAACGCCTTCCATTACGTTGTCCCACAGCTTGGTGGTCGCGTCAGTTGCGCCAGCCAGGAAGGACTCGTCACCTTCGTACGGGGTATAGTTTTTCTGGATAAAGTCACGGACGTTGACTTCGTTCTGCCAGTCACCTTTCGCAAAACCTTCCCAGGCTGTGGCTAACTTTTCATTAAGCTCGGACATGTAACACCTACCTTCTTAAGTGGATTTTTTATTTACTGCCTGAAACAACCCTTAGTGATGGTCGTCGCCACGCAGGTAAATGACCCAGTATGTCAACCCAACCAGCAGACCACCGCCAATAATGTTCCCGATAGTTACCGGAATCAGGTTATCAGTGATGAAGTTCATGACGGTCAGGTGAGAGAAACTTTCCGGAGTTGAACCAACGGCGGTCCAGAATTCCGGGCTTGCAAAGTCGCGGATTACGATACCCATCGGGATCATAAACATGTTAGCGATACTGTGCTCAAAGCCGCTGGCAACGAACATGGCGACGGGCAGAACCATAATCATTGATTTATCCATCAGGCTGCGGCCGGAGTAGCTCATCCACACCGCGAGGCAGACCATCAGGTTCGCCAGGATGCCCAGGGAGACGGCTTCTATAAATGTATGATGCATTTTGTGGTCAGCGGTTTGCAGGACGTTGAGCCCCCAACCGCCGTTAGCGGCCATATATTCACCCGATAGCCACATCAGCAGCACGAACAGCAGCGCGCCTATCAGGTTACCAACATAGACGTTGAGCCAGTTTATTGCCAGTTGACCCCAGGTAATCCTGCCGCTGGCTTTCGCCACAACGATAAGCACGGTGGAGGTAAACAGGTCAGCACCGCAGATGACGCACAGAATCAGGCCGAGTGAAAAGCAGATCCCCCCAATAAGCTTGGCAATACCGAAAGGCATCGCGGCAGTACCGGTCGTCGCGGTGATGTAGAAGACAAAAGCAATGGAGATAAAGACACCAGCGGTAATCGCCAGATAAAAGGTCTTCATCGGGTGCTTTGTCGCTTTATAGACACCCGCTTCTTCGGCGACTTTCGCCATCGCAGCGGGGAGTAATAGATCGAAAGGGTTGTCAGCTTTCACACTAACTCTCTCTTTATATAAGTTGGCGGTGAGATACTAACAAAGCATTATAGAAGGGAAATTGATGTAGATCATATCCTACCGGAACTATAAGCCCGTTTAGCGTATGGTTTTTGCGGCAATTGATTATAACTTCATGTTTATTAAGGAGAAAATAAAGTTTAATATTTACAAATTATGTTGATTTTTTTCATTTTAGGGCACCGATAGCGGTTAATTAAAATGGGGTATTTTTATTAAAATTAACATCTCCAAACTGTTGCGCGATCAATTTTCACCGTAAGTTAACTTCACAACTACAAATTATTGGTCCCGTGAATAAAATATAAAAAAACGGAGCCGTAAACGACTCCGTGACAGGACACTTCAGGCGGCGCTAAAGGCTATTTAGCCCAGTACGCCGCTTTAGCACGCTGCAGCTTCTCGTAGGCTTTCAGTAAGGACTGATGGGCCGGGAAAGCGTGCAGATCGCTATCTACCGCCTGCAGGCCGTAGAACGGCGCTTCACCGCTTAGCGCAGCGCTGGCGGCTTCCACCGCATCTGCGCCGTACATGCGTACAAAGGCGTTCAGGTACTGCAGCGGCTGACGCTCTTCTTCCTGGCTCAGCAGCAGCAGCGTTTGCAGGCAGCGGTAGTAGTTGGCGCGCTCTGCGCTGAAGATTGACGCATTGAACTCGATCGTCCACTCCGTCCAGATCAGCGCCTGCTCCAGATCGCCGCCGGCCAGCGCCAGCATCGCTTTCAGCTCGCCAATACGCAGCGTATACCAGCCGTTGTCTTTGCCCGTTGCCAGGCCCAGCAGTTCGCGAACGCGGGTGAAGTCGTCATTACCTTCATCGTCCAGCTGCTCAATCAGCGCCAGATAGTCCTCTTTCTCCCACTCGCTACCCGGCAGAGAGAGGAGCGTTTCGCGCAGATGGCTGCCCATGCTGTTGTTCGCCAGCCACAGGTCTTCTGCCGGATAGATATCCGACATCCCCGGAACGATAATCCGGCAGGCGTAGACGCTCAGGTGCTCGTAATCGGCGATGTAGACCTCTTTATCTTCTTCCTTAAAGATGGCCATCAGGGTGGCGAACTCTTCTTCCGTGGTACCGGAGAAGCTCCAGTCGACGAACGGATAGTCGGCATCCTGTTTGAACATATCCCAGGAGATCAGGCCGCTGGAGTCGATAAAGTGGGTCTCAAGGTTGGCGTGTTCAGCCACTTCTTCGTCATCGAAGGTTGGCGGCGTGAAGACGTCGAGATCCTTCAGGCTGCGGCCCTGCAGCAGCTCGGTGACGGTGCGCTCCAGCGCGACGCCGAAGTCAGGGTGTGCGCCGAAGGAGGCGAAGCAGGTTCCGTTTTCCGGGTTAAACAGCACCACGCAGATCACCGGATACTTGCCGCCCAGCGAGCCGTCGTAAGCAAAAATCGGGAAACCTTCCGCTTCCAGCTTATTAATCGACTCCACCACGCCCGGATAGCGGGCCATCACTTCGGCAGGGATTTCCGGCAGGCTGATGCTTTCAGCAATGATGCGGTTCTTGATATGGCGCTCAAAGACTTCCGACAGGGCCTGAACGCGCGCTTCGTTCGCGGTGTTCCCCGCGGACATCCCGTTAGAAACGTACAGGTTGCCAACGATATTCATCGGAATATAAACGGTTTCGCCGTCGGACTGGCGGGTGAACGGCAGGCCGCAAACGCCGCGATCGTCATTACCCGACTGCAGGTCAACCAGCATGCCGGCGGTCAGCTGATCGTCAGGATCGTAAAAGGCGCGCAGGCGAGGATCGAGCAGCCCCTGCGGAACTTCGTCATCTTCGGTCAGCGGGAACCATTTTTCGTTTGGATAGTGAACAAACGGCCCGTTAGCGATGGTTTCGCCTAACCAGAAGTCGGCGAAGAAATAGTTGGTCGACAGACGTTCGAAGTACTCGCCCAGCGCGGAGGCCAGCGCCGCTTTTTTGGTCGCGCCTTTGCCGTTGGTGAAGCACAGCGAGCAGGCTTTATCGCGGATATGAACTGACCACACGTGCGGTACCGGATTCAGCCACGAGGCCTCTTCAATATCAAATCCGAGGTCGAGCAATTTCTGCTGGAAGCGAGCGATGGAATCTTCCAGGGCGGCGTCTTTGCCGGGGATAAACGTTTGAGTCATAGCGGTCACTTTTTTCGTACGTAAAGCGCGCAATGATACGGGGTTTGTGTGTCAGGCGCTATCTTCGTGAAGGTCCCGGCGAAAATAAAAGCCTGGGCTATGCTTACAGGCAGTAACCTACTGTTAAGGCATTAAAAAATGAAAGCGTTCGATCTTCATCGCATGGCGTTTGATAAAGTGCCGCCGGAGTTTTTAGGGGAGGTCGCGCTGCGCAGCCTCTATACCTTCCTGCTGGTTTTCCTGTTCCTTAAAATTACCGGACGGCGCGGCGTCCGCCAGATGTCGCTCTTTGAAGTGCTGATCATTTTGACGCTAGGCTCGGCGGCCGGGGACGTCGCCTTTTATGACGACGTGCCGCTGATCCCGGTATTCGTCGTGTTTGTCACCCTGGCGCTGCTCTACCGCCTGGTCATGTGGCTGATGTCAAAAAGCGAGAAGCTGGAAAACCTGCTGGAAGGGAAGCCGGTGATCATCGTCGAAGAAGGGGAGCTGGCGTGGGAGAAAGTCAACAGCGCCAACATGACCGAGTTCGAGTTTTTTATGGAGCTTCGCCTCTACAGCGTGGAGCAGCTCGGCCAGGTTCGGCTGGCGATAATGGAAACTAACGGCCAAATCAGTATGTACTATTACGCTGATGAAGAGGTTAAGCCGGGGCTATGTATTCTGCCGGAGGGCTGCTATGAACGTTTTGTGACCATTCCTGAGACCGGCGAATACGCCTGCGTGCGCTGTAGCCAGGTGATCGTCATTCAGGCCGGTAAAAAGCAATTATGCCGGCGCTGTCAAAATCCAGAATGGGCGAGGGTTAGCCGAGCGAAACGCATCACCTGACAGCCTTTTTGTCGGTTTTGTTACGGAGGGCTAGTGAATTGTTTTGTGTGAAGCCGATCATATTTTTCCGCTCATAAGTTTTAGGCATTGCGATGCGTGTCGCTGAATGATAAAACCGATGTACCCGTCATACTTCAGGCTGCATGTGCGCTGGCCGCACTCGTGCAAGCCGGCCGCTGACTTCAGCAGGCGCCAGCGGAAGAATCCACTGGTCGCCCGTCCGCAGCTCGAATTATCATGGTCAGATACCGGAATAACTTATGCACGCGACGGTTCGCGGGCAAATAACATAGCAACGTGGTGAGGGGAAATGGCTCAGGTCTATAACTTTAGTTCGGGCCCGGCAATGCTGCCGGCGGAAGTTCTCAAACTGGCTCAGCAGGAGCTTTGCGACTGGCAGGGTCTGGGAACGTCGGTAATGGAGATCAGTCACCGTGGTAAAGAGTTTATCCAGGTGGCCGAGGCGGCAGAGCAGGATTTTCGCGATCTGCTCAACATCCCCTCCAACTACAAAGTTTTATTCTGCCATGGCGGCGGTCGCGGCCAGTTCGCCGGCGTCCCGCTGAACCTGCTCGGCGATAAAACCACCGCTGACTACGTTGACGCTGGCTACTGGGCAGCAAGCGCCATCAAAGAAGCGAAAAAATACTGTTCGCCAAATACCATTGATGCCAAAGTCACCGTTGATGGCCTGCGGGCCGTCCGGCCGATGAGCGAATGGCAGCTGACGCCGGGCGCGGCGTACCTGCACTACTGCCCGAATGAAACCATCGACGGCATCGCCATTGACGAAACGCCGAACTTCGGTGATGACGTCGTTGTTGCCGCCGATTTCTCTTCGACTATTTTGTCTGCGCCGATCGACGTCAGCCGCTTTGGCGTTATCTACGCCGGCGCGCAGAAAAACATTGGCCCGGCAGGGCTGACGCTGGTGATCGTTCGCGAAGACCTGCTGGGCAAAGCGAACGTCGCCTGTCCGTCAATACTCGATTACTCCGTGCTTGATGCTAATGATTCCATGTTCAACACGCCGCCGACCTTTGCCTGGTACCTCTCTGGCCTGGTATTCAAATGGCTGAAAGAGCACGGCGGCGTGGCGGCAATGGATAAAATCAACCAGCAAAAAGCCGATCTGCTCTACGGTACGATCGACGGCAGCAGCTTCTATCGTAACGACGTGGCGGCGGCCAACCGCTCGCGCATGAACGTTCCGTTCCAGCTGGCCGACAGCGCGCTGGACAAGCTGTTCCTCGAAGAGTCCTTCGCCGCTGGCCTGCATTCACTGAAAGGGCACCGCGTCGTGGGCGGCATGCGCGCATCTATCTATAACGCAATGCCGCTGGCGGGCGTGCAGGCGCTGACCGACTTTATGCAGGACTTTGAACGTCGTCACGGCTAATCATTGTTGTGCTTTTCATCCCCGCGGCCGGTCTGCGGGGTTTTTATTCCGTTTTTTGAGAGTTGAGTTTGATGGAATCCCTGACGTTACAACCCATCGCGCGCGTGGATGGCACCGTGAACCTGCCTGGGTCTAAAAGTGTCTCTAACCGCGCTTTGCTGCTGGCGGCATTAGCCCGTGGCACCACGGTGCTGACCAACCTGCTGGACAGCGACGATGTTCGCCACATGCTGAATGCCCTGAGCGCCCTGGGAGTTCATTACACCCTGTCCTCCGATCGTACCCGCTGCGAAGTGACCGGCAACGGTGGTCCGCTGCGGGCGAATAGCGCGCTGGAGCTGTTCCTCGGCAACGCCGGGACCGCCATGCGTCCGCTGGCGGCAGCCCTGTGCCTGGGCAGCAACGATATCGTGCTGACCGGTGAACCGCGGATGAAAGAGCGTCCGATTGGTCATCTGGTTGATGCGTTACGTCAGGGTGGCGCCCAAATTGAGTATCTGGAGCAGGAAAACTATCCGCCTCTGCGCCTGCGCGGCGGCTTTGCCGGCGGCAGCGTTGAGGTTGACGGCAGCGTTTCCAGCCAGTTCCTTACCGCTCTGCTGATGGCCGCGCCGCTGGCGCCGCAGGACACCGTTATCACCATTAAAGGCGATCTGGTTTCCAAACCGTATATTGATATTACGCTGCACCTGATGAAGACCTTCGGCGTGGACGTTGAAAACCAGTCCTATCAGCGTTTTGTCGTTCGCGGCAACCAGCATTATCTCTCCCCGGGCGACTACCTGGTTGAGGGCGACGCCTCTTCGGCATCCTACTTCCTCGCGGCGGGCGCCATTAAGGGCGGTACGGTGAAAGTCACCGGCATCGGCCGTAACAGCGTGCAGGGCGATATCCGCTTTGCCGACGTGCTGGAAAAAATGGGCGCTATCGTCAGCTGGGGCGATGACTATATTGCCTGTACCCGCGGCGAGCTGAACGCCATCGATATGGATATGAACCATATTCCGGATGCGGCAATGACTATCGCCACCGCGGCGCTGTTTGCCAAAGGCACCACCACGCTGCGTAATATTTATAACTGGCGGGTAAAAGAGACCGATCGTCTGTTCGCGATGGCCACCGAGCTGCGCAAAGTCGGCGCGGAAGTAGAAGAGGGCGAGGATTACATCCGCATTACGCCTCCGCTTGAGCTGCAGTTCGCTGAGATTGGCACCTATAACGATCACCGCATGGCGATGTGCTTCTCGCTGGTGGCGCTTTCCGACACGCCGGTGACGATCCTCGATCCGAAGTGTACGGCAAAAACCTTCCCTGACTACTTCGAGCAGCTGGCGCGAATTAGCACCCTGGCGTAAGCGCCTGCGGTTGCGCCAACGTAAAGCTTTGTCATCTGCGGGCTGATATGCCGTCAGCCCGCTATAATTGCGCAATTATTCTGCATTTCATTTCCGGTCGTCCGTATTTTGCATCCAATGCTCACTTTCCGTCGTATAGATGCGTATAATGCGCGGCGTTTATATTCTATGCGCCTTGCTGAAGGAGAAAAAGATGACGGCAGCTATTCCGGTAATCACCATTGATGGGCCTGGCGGTGCGGGTAAGGGAACGTTGTGCAAGGCGATGGCGGAAGCGTTAGGCTGGCATTTGCTCGATTCCGGCGCTATCTATCGCGTTCTGGCGCTGGCCGCGCTGCATCATCACGTGGACGTCGAGTCTGAAGAAGCCCTGGTGCCGCTGGCCGCGCACCTGGACGTGCGCTTTATTTCCACCGATGGCAGCCTCGAAGTTATCCTTGAAGGTGAGGACGTTAGCGCAGCAATTCGCACGCAGGAAGTGGCGAATACCGCTTCGAAAGCCGCGGCTTTTCCCCGGGTGCGTGAAGCTCTGCTGCGCCGTCAGCGCGCGTTTCGCGAACTGCCGGGCCTGATTGCCGACGGACGAGATATGGGCACCGTGGTGTTCCCCGATGCGCCGGTGAAAATTTTCCTTGATGCGTCCGCGAAAGAACGTGCGCATCGGCGCATGCTGCAGTTGCAGGAAAAGGGCTTTAGTGTTAACTTTGACCGCCTTTTATCCGAGATAAAAGAGCGTGACGACCGCGATCGCAATCGCAGCGTGGCGCCGCTTGTCCCGGCTGCCGATGCTTTAGTTCTCGATTCTACTGAACTAAACATTGAGCAAGTAATTGAAAAAGCGCTACAATATGCGCGCGAGAAATTGGCAGCCGCTTAGCCGTTACCGGCAAAGCGCAGCGGCCTCCGAATTATAGCAGTACCCCCGCAGCAACGGAGTGTTAGCGGGTATGTTAAACAACCCCATCCGGCACGGAGCCAGGTGGACGTTAAATATGAAACCTGAAGATTAAACATGACTGAATCTTTTGCTCAACTATTTGAAGAATCCTTAAAAACAATCGAAACCCGTCCGGGTTCCATCGTTCGTGGTGTTGTTGTTGCTATCGACAAAGATATCGTACTGGTTGACGCCGGTCTGAAATCTGAGTCCGCCATTCCGGCAGAGCAGTTCAAAAACGCCCAGGGCGAGCTGGAAATCCAGGTCGGTGACGAAGTTGACGTTGCTCTGGATGCAGTAGAAGACGGCTTCGGTGAAACCCTGCTGTCCCGTGAAAAAGCTAAACGTCACGAAGCTTGGATCACGCTGGAAAAAGCTTACGAAGAAGCTGAAACTGTAGTCGGTGTTATCAACGGCAAAGTTAAAGGTGGCTTCACTGTTGAGCTGAATGGTATTCGCGCGTTCCTGCCGGGTTCCCTGGTTGACGTTCGTCCGGTTCGCGACACGCTGCACCTCGAAGGCAAAGAGCTTGAGTTCAAAGTAATCAAGCTGGACCAGAAGCGTAACAACGTTGTTGTTTCCCGTCGTGCCGTTATCGAATCCGAGAACAGCGCAGAACGCGATCAGCTGCTGGAAAACCTGCAGGAAGGCATGGAAGTCAAAGGTATCGTTAAGAACCTCACTGACTACGGCGCATTCGTTGATCTGGGCGGCGTCGATGGCCTGCTGCACATCACCGACATGGCGTGGAAACGCGTTAAGCACCCGAGCGAAATCGTAAACGTTGGCGACGAAATCACTGTTAAAGTGCTGAAGTTCGACCGCGAGCGTACCCGTGTATCTCTGGGCCTGAAACAGCTGGGCGAAGATCCGTGGGTAGCTATCGCTAAGCGTTATCCGGAAGGTACCAAACTGACCGGTCGCGTGACCAACCTGACCGACTACGGCTGCTTCGTTGAAATCGAAGAAGGCGTTGAAGGCCTGGTTCACGTTTCCGAAATGGATTGGACCAACAAAAACATCCACCCGTCCAAAGTTGTTAACGTTGGCGACGTAGTGGAAGTTATGGTTCTGGATATCGACGAAGAACGTCGTCGTATCTCCCTGGGCCTGAAGCAGTGCAAAAACAACCCATGGCAGCAGTTCGCGGAAACCCACAACAAGGGCGACCGTGTTGAAGGTAAAATCAAGTCTATCACTGACTTCGGTATCTTCATCGGCCTGGACGGCGGCATCGATGGCCTGGTTCACCTGTCTGACATCTCCTGGAACGTTGCAGGCGAAGAAGCAGTACGTGAATACAAAAAAGGCGACGAAATCGCAGCAGTTGTTCTGCAGGTTGACGCAGAACGTGAGCGTATCTCTCTGGGCGTTAAGCAGCTCGCAGAAGATCCGTTCAACAACTGGGTTGCACTGAACAAGAAAGGCGCAATCGTAAACGGTAAAGTCACTGCAGTTGACGCTAAAGGCGCAACCGTAGAACTGGCTGACGGCGTTGAAGGTTACCTGCGTGCTTCTGAAGCATCCCGTGACCGCGTTGAAGATGCGACTCTGGTTCTGAGCGTTGGCGATGACGTTGAAGCTAAATTCACCGGCGTTGATCGTAAAAACCGCGCAATCAGCCTGTCCGTTCGTGCGAAAGACGAAGCTGATGAGAAAGATGCAATCGCAACTGTTAACAAACAGGAAGATGCAAACTTCTCTAACAACGCAATGGCTGAAGCTTTCAAAGCAGCTAAAGGCGAGTAATCTTAGTCTTTCGGGTTACAACAACCTGAATTACGACGAGTTTACTTGACAGATTGCAGGATTCGTCCTGTAATCAAGCACAAAGGGCGGCTACGGCCGCCCTTGTTTAAAGCTGTTAGCTAATCTGGCCCTGAAGGAAACCGGAGGAAAAATGACCAAGTCAGAATTGATAGAAAGACTTGCCAGCCAGCAATCCCACATTCCTGCGAAAGCGGTTGAAGATGCTGTTAAAGAAATGCTGGAACATATGGCCTCAACGCTTGCTCAAGGTGAGCGCATTGAAATCCGCGGTTTCGGCAGCTTCTCTTTGCATTACCGAGCACCTCGCACCGGGCGTAACCCGAAAACTGGCGATAAAGTCGAGCTGGAAGGCAAGTACGTTCCGCACTTTAAGCCTGGGAAAGAATTACGCGACCGCGCCAATATTTACGAAGAGTAAGTTTCGCTGAACGGCGTTAACGTACTCCGAAGATAAAAAAAGCACCTGAGGGTGCTTTTTTTATGCCCGCAATCCGACCTTCCTCGCAAACCTCTGTCTGCTTTAGCGCAACGCGCCGATATTCCCGGAAGCCGGCACCCGCGCCGCGACGCTGCTGGATGACTATCGACTAGCCTGACGCGATACTTCCCTTAAACAGGGAGGTTGGCATGCGTTTACCCCAGCTTGCGGGTTGTGCGATCGTCGGAATCTTGCCGCTGCTGCTGCTCGCGCGGCTGCCCGAGCTGGCTACCCTGTGGTGGCTGGCGGGCCCGGCGTTTGCTGCGTCGCTGTTCCGCTGGCGGCCCTTGCGCTTCGCGGCGCTGACGCTGCTTTTTTTCCTCTGGGGCGTGCTGAGCGCTCACCAGGTCATCTGGCCGACGCACGCCTTACCCGGTAGTCCGCGGCGAGTAGAGGTTGAGCTGACGGCGCCGGACGAGGGGACCCGCCATCAGGCAAATATCATCCGGGTGGAGGGGCGGCGGCTGTTCCCGGCGCCGGGGATCGCGCTCTACGGCCAGACGTTTCCCGAACCGCCGTGCGCGGGACAGCGCTGGATGATGACGGTTCATATTCGCCCGGTGCACGGCCAGCTTAACGACGGCGGTTTTGACAGCCAGCGCTATGCCCTGGCGCAGTCTCGCCCCGTGACCGGACGCTTCACGTCCGCAGAGGCTCTCGACCTGCGCTGCAGCCGACGCGCGGCCTATCTGCGCTCGTTGACCCGCAGCCTCGATGCGCTGCCGTGGCGGTCGGTGATATTAGGATTAGGGATGGGGGAGCGGCTGGTTGTACCGAAGGAGATCAAGCTCCTGATGCAGCAAACGGGGACCTCCCATCTGATGGCCATCTCCGGTTTACATATTGCGTTGGGT
>NZ_JAQGFU010000180.1:0-9041 GCF_030078455.1 Klebsiella sp. Ech2A
CCACCTGACAGGCTTTACAGCCGATGCAGGTGGTGACGTCGATAAGCTTCGCCACCTCCTGCTGGTGGTCCCGCGCCTGAGGCGCGGGGGTGAAACCGTTAGTCGCGGAACGACGAATAATGTCTTGCGATTGATAAGCCATAAGTCGTCTCCCTTACACCTTTTCCACGTTCACGAGGAAGGCCTTGAACTCCGGCGTCTGCGTATTCGCATCACCGACGAACGGCGTTAGCGTGTTGGCGATAAAGCCCTTCTTCGCCACGCCTTCATAGCCCCAGTGGATCGGAATGCCGATAGTATCGATATCCTTACCGTCCACCTTCAGCGTGCGAATACGCTTGGTCACCACCGCCTTGGCCTTGATATAGCCGCGGTTGGAGGAGACTCTGACGGTATCGCCGTGGGCAATACCGAGCCTGTTCGCCAGCTTCTCGCCGATTTCAACAAACTGTTCCGGCTGCGCGATGGCGTTGAGCAACGCGTGCTTGGTCCAGTAGTGGAAGTGCTCGGTGAGACGATAGGTGGTGCCAACGTACGGGAACTTATCCGCTTTACCCATCTGCTCCAGGTCACCCTTAAAGACGCGGGCGGCCGGGTTGGAGACCACGTTGGGGTGCAGCGGGTTAGTGCCCAGCGGCGTTTCGAACGGTTCGTAGTGCTCGGGGAACGGTCCTTCCGCCATTTTGTCGATAGCAAACAGGCGGCCCATCCCTTCAGGCTGCATGATAAACGGCCCGACGTCGCTGCCCGGCGCGGCGGCGCTGTAGTCAGGAATATCCATACCGCCCCATTTTGCGCCATCCCATTTGAGGATCTGGCGCTTCGGATCCCACGGCTTGCCCTGCGGGTCTGCGGAAGCGCGGTTATACAGGATGCGGCGGTTAAGCGGCCACGCCCATGCCCAGCCCAGGGTATTGCCGAGGCCCGACGGGTCGGCGTTATCGCGTCTCGCCATCTGGTTGCCGTCCGGCGTCCAGCTGCCGGCGAAGATCCAGCAGCCGCTGGAGGTGGTACCGTCATCGCGCAGCTGCGCAAAGGAGCTGAGCTGCTGGCCTTTCTTGACGATAACCGCGCCGGTGGCCGGGTCGGTGATATCCGCCAGCGCCTTGCCGTTACTCTCCATCGCCACCTCTTCCGAAGCCGGTTCATGCGGGGTGGCGTAGTCCCAGGTCATGTTCAGCACCGGCTCCGGCGTCGGGCCGCCTTCTTCGGCGTACATTTTCCGCAGGCGCATAAAGATACCGGCGAGGATTTCGCCATCGGTGACGGCAATCCCCGGCGCGTCCGCGCCCTTCCAGTGCCACTGCAGCCAGCGTCCGGAGTTAACGATCGAGCCGTTCTCTTCGGCGAAGCAGGTTGACGGCAGGCGGAAGACTTCGGTCTGGATTTTCGCCGGATCGACGTCGTTCGACTCGCCGTGGTTTTGCCAGAAGGTGGACGTTTCGGTGTTGAGCGGGTCGATAGTGACCAGGAACTTCAGCTTCGACAGCGAGGCGACGACCTTGTTTTTATTCGGGAACGAGGCCACAGGGTTAAAGCCCTGGCACAGATAGCCGTTCACTTTGCCCTGGCTCATCATCTCGAAGTACTGCAGCACGTCGTACCCTTTATCCCACTTCGGCAGCCAGTCAAAGCCCCAGCTGTTCTCAGCCGTTGCCTTATCGCCGTAGAAGGCCTTCATCATTGAGACGAAGAATTTCGGGTAGTTGCCCCAGTAGTTTACCTGATCCTTCAGCAGCGGTTTCGGCGTGCTGGCGGCCAGGTAAGTCTGGATATCGGCCTGTTTTTCGCTCGGCAGGTTCATGTAACCCGGCAGGCTGGTGGAGAGCAGCCCCAGGTCGGTCAGCCCCTGAATATTGGAGTGGCCGCGCAGCGCGTTCACGCCGCCGCCCGCCATCCCCATATTGCCGAGCAGCAGCTGGATCATCGCCATGGTGCGGATGTTCTGCGCGCCGATAGAGTGCTGCGTCCAGCCAAGGGCATAGAGGAACGACGCGGTTTTATCATGGGCGCTGGTTTCGGCGATGTATTCGCAGACTTTCAGGAAGTCGGCTTTTGGCGTCCCGCAGATATTTTCCACGACGTCCGGCGTATAGCGGGAGACGTGCTGTTTCAGCAGATTCCACACGCAGCGCGGATGCTGCAGGGAGGTATCGCGTTTGGCAAAGCCGTTTTCGTCCAGCTCGTAGTTCCAGCTGGTCTTATCGTAGCTGCGTTTTTCGGCGTCGTAGCCGCTAAACAGGCCGTCATCGAAGCTGTAATCCTCACGCACGATCAGGCTGGCGTTGGTATAGGCTTCGGTGTACTCGCGGTTGATTTTTTCGTTATTCAACAGGTACAGGATGACGCCTGACAGGAAGGTAATGTCAGTACCAGAGCGAATTGGGGTATAGAAGTCGGCTACCGACGCGGTGCGCGTAAAGCGCGGGTCGATAACAATGAGCTTCGCGCCATTGTGAATTTTGGCTTCCATCGCCCAGCGGAATCCTACCGGGTGCGCTTCAGCGGCGTTACCGCCCATGACCACAATGAGGTTGGCATTTTTAATGTCAACCCAGTGGTTCGTCATCGCACCGCGACCAAATGTTGGAGCAAGACTTGCTACCGTTGGTCCGTGTCAGACGCGCGCCTGGTTGTCGACCGCGAGCATACCGAGCGCGCGGGTGAATTTCTGCGTTAAATAGCCGGTTTCGTTGCTGGAGGCGGATGCGCATAGCATCCCGGTGGTCAGCCAGCGGTTAACGGTGGTGCCGGCGTCGTTTTTGGCGACAAAGTTGGCGTCACGGTCTTCTTTCATCAGCTTCGCGATACGATCGAACGCGTCGTCCCAGCTGATTTGCTGCCATTTATCGGAGCCAGGTGCGCGATATTCCGGGAACTTCAGCCGGCTTTCGGAGTGGATAAAGTCCACCAGGCCGGCCCCTTTCGGGCAGAGTGCACCACGGTTGACCGGATGATCGGGGTCACCTTCGATATGAAAGATGGATGCTTTGGCGTTTTTCGCGCCGTCGCCGAGGCTATACATTAACAGCCCACAGCCAACGGAGCAGTACGTACAGGTGTTGCGGGTTTCACGGGTACGCAGCAGCTTATATTGCCGGGTCTCCGCGAGCGCAGCGCCGGGGGCAAAGCCCAGCGCCGCTGCCGTAGTTCCTGCCATACCGCCAGCGCAGATCTTAAAGAACTGCCTTCTGCTGACCTGCATGGTTCACTCCTTGTATCGACATTGTCACATATAGTTATTTACTTTGCGGTAAGGACCGCAAAGGTTCAGAATTAGGGGCAATCACCCTCTTGCTTGAAGGGGTATGAAAAGAATACCACATTGTGTGTATGCCTGTTCCAATACGGTTAAGACAAAGTGAATAAGATCCCTCTCGAACAAATCAAAAATGTGACAACTGTCACGGGTTACCGCCAGGTCGCGCTGTGGAAGCGCGATAATTTGCAACATACTCAGCCGGACGAGTTAGCTGAAGAGGTGCCGGTCGCCCTGGTCTATAACGGCATCTCCCACGTCGTGATGATGGCCTCTCCGGGCGATCTGCAGCGGTTCGCCGTCGGTTTTTCGTTATCCGAAGGGATTATCGAAAATCGCTCCGAGATCTACGGCATGGACGTGGTGCAGGAATGCAACGGCCTGGCCGTCAGAATTGAGCTCTCCAGCCGCCGGTTTATGGGGCTGAAAGAGCGCCGCCGCGCGCTGGCGGGACGCACCGGCTGCGGAGTATGCGGCGTGGAGCAGCTAAACGATATCGGCAGGCCGGTGCGCCCGCTGCCGTTTACGCAAACCTTCAACCTCGCGAACCTCGATCGCGCGCTGGAGCAGCTTAACGACGTGCAGCCCATCGGCCGCGTCACCGGGTGCACTCACGCGGCCGCCTGGCTTCGTCCGTCTGGCCAGCTGGCGGGCGGGCATGAAGACGTTGGCCGTCACGTCGCTCTCGACAAGCTGCTCGGGCGGCGCGTGGAGGAGGGAAGCGGCTGGCAGAACGGCGCGGCGCTGGTTTCCAGCCGGGCCAGCTACGAGATGGTGCAGAAGGCGGCCATGTGCGGCGTGGAAATTCTGTTTGCGGTCTCCGCTGCGACCGCGCTGGCGGTTGAGGTCGCGGAACGCTGCAACCTGACGCTGGTCGGTTTTTGCAAGCCGGGCAGAGCGACGATTTATACGCATCCCGAGCGTCTGGCAGCGGAGTGACGCCACCAGGCAGCCAAAATACTTCCTGAAAACGCCAGCTCCATCATCACGGCAACGGGCGAGCCGACCACCACATTGTTCAGTAGCCAACAAAGGCTGCCGCACAATGTGTATCCACGTAATTTCTCGCTCTGTTTCTGAAACGACGCCAGCGTCATTAGCAGGCTCCCGGCGAGCGGCAGGATATTCTCCAGGCTTTGCCACAGACCGGCGCTACAAAGCAGCGACCCGAGCATAAACCCCCACATAGCCCGGCGGCTCAGCGTCACGATGGCCACCGCGTAGCGGCATGCTGCGATGAGCATTAATCCCGCCGCGCCGGGTTGTTCCAGAAGATAAAAATGAAGCGCCAGCAGGGCGGTTGATCCTGCGAGCAGGGACAGCGTCGCGGCCCGGCGCTGAAAATGAAAGGCGGAAATATCGAGCAAAAAGCTCATACCGGCCAGGAGCTGAGAGAAAATAAAGGCGTTCATCGCGTCTGCCATCTGCTGAGGAGTGGCGGGACATTAAGCGATGCAAACGCGTCATGCGTTAACCTTTGTTAAGACGCTGGCGAATGCGGGACAGGCTAACGGGAGTAATGCCGATGTAGCTGGCGAGATCGCGCTGAGTGAGCTGCGCCTCCCAGTCCGGAAAGTGGGTTTGCACGTACTGATAGCGCTGCTCTGGCGTATTGAGCAACAGCATTTGCTCTTTTTTCTCTTTGTAGATCAGCTGACGGGTGAGCAGCTGTATCTTAATTTCCTGATTTTCGGGGGCATCAAGCGCGGCCAGGGGGATTTCGCTGGTTTCACCCGCGGAGATCGTTTGCAGGCCGTAATCTGCCGGCGTCCTGGTGAGCCAGTTCAGATAAAGGAAGCAATATTCGCCCGCAAAATAAAACTCTTTAACGCGCTCAGTGCCGGCGGGAGAGTGATAAACAGCGCGCACAACACCATGATGTAAAAAGTAAATATGGGTTTGAGGCTCGCCCTGGCGAAGTAACCAGCCGCCGGCAGACCGCACCGTTTTCCGGCCGCCTGACGGTAATTTTCGATCGCAGTCGAACGTCATTTTTATGCCTCAAATAATTTGAATAAGAATAGCAAATCCTTCCGCTTTTCGTTACCGGGTGTGAGGTCTATTATCTATCACATCAAGGCACAACGCCTTACCTAAACAACTTACCTGAAGGATTTATCTCATTAAAAACGTCAAAACTTTTGCTGCAGTTATCGCTCTGGCCGCTTCTTTTAGTTCTTTCGCCGCTGAAAGCGTGACCGCTACCGCCACCACTATGGACGGCGCTGAAGCGAAAATTGCCGCTCAGGCCCAGGCTGCTGGCGCATCATCTTATAAAATTACCGAAGCCTTTACCGGTAACCGCGTGCATATGACGGCAGAGCTGAACAAATAAAAAAAGAACTACCGTCGAAAGAGCGCCCCTGGGGCGCTTTTTTAGTTTATGCCCGCCAGCCGCAGCAGGGCGGTAACCACCGCCGCGGCGATAATCACCACGATCAGCGGCATCTTGCGCCAGGCGAGAAATACCGCGAAGCCCACCCCCAGCACCCGCGCCATACCGGCAAAATGTTCGCTTTCATAAAATGTGGTCGCCAGGGCGACGGAAAATAGCAGTACCGTCGCGGCGTCCGAGAGCAGCGCCTGAGAGCGCTCGGAAAGCGCCAGGCGGCTACCGATCTTCGCGCCGCCGAGGCGCATCAGGTAGGTTCCTGCCGACAGGATAGCGATTCCGATGATAAACAGCGTGATGTTGCCCATTATTTTTTCCTCGCCAGCAGGCCGAACAGGGAGAGCAGCACCGGCAGGCCCGCTGGCGCAAAGGAGACCGCTGCGAGGGATAACGCCGCACCGCTGCAGGCGCGGATTAAGGTGGTGCGGTTTTTAAACGCGGGAATGACCAGCGCCAGCAGAATGGCGGGAAAGACGGCGTCGAGGCCGATGGTTTCCGGGGCCGGCAGGATCTTGCCGACCAGGGCCCCCAGCAGCGCGCCCAGCGGCCAGATGATAGCCACGCCGAGTCCGCACAGCCAGTAGGCGGCTTTACGCTGCTCCGGCGTTTTCTGCGACAGCCCGAAGACCACGCTTTCGTCATTCATAATATGGCAGCCCAGCAGGCTGGCGCCGCGCCTGCCGACCAGATCGCGAACCGTCACGCCGAACGGCACGTGGCGAGCGTTGACCAGTAATCCCGCGGCGGCGGCGGCCAGCGGGTTACCGCCGCTGGCGACGATGCCGATAAACATAAACTCCGAGGCGCCCGCCAGCACGCAAATCGACAGCACGAACGGCACCCACACCGGGAAGCCATAGGCTATCGCCAGCGAGCCGTAGGAGAGGCCGACGACGCCCACGGCCAGGCAGACTAAGACTATCGCTTTTATCGTGTCCCCTTTGAGACAGGAGAAGTGCTGCTTCATACTATTTAGCCATATCGAACGAATTTCCATTATAATGAACGCAACCCTTTCGACTTTCAAGTCGAACGAATCGTTCTATATAAAAAACGCGGAGCCGTGTATGACACAGCCAATTAGTCTGATTGCCCGGAGCCTGGTACGCGAGCGCTCGCGCACCGGGCTCTCGCTGGCGGAAGTCGCGCGCCGGGCCGGTATTGCTAAATCGACGCTATCGCAGCTGGAGTCAGGCAACGGTAACCCCAGCCTCGAGACGCTGTGGGCGCTTTGCGTCGCGCTCGATATTCCGTTTGCCCGGCTGCTGGAGCCGCAGGCGCAAAAAACGCAGGTGCTGCGTCGCGGGGAAGGGACGAAGGTGGTGGCTGAGCAGGCCCACTATCAGGCTATTCTGCTGGCGGCCTGCCCGCCCGGCGCCCGCCGCGATATCTATTTACTGCTGACCCAGCCGGGGGCTGACCGTATTTCTCACCCGCACCCGCCGGGATCGATAGAGCATATTATTGTCACCCAGGGCCGCGCGCGCGTGGGTCTGACCGAAGCGCCGGAAGAGCTGGGCGCCGGGGACTACATCTGTTATCCCGCCGATCGCGAACATCTCTTCCAGGCGCTGGAGCCGGATACCCAGGCGATTCTGGTAGCTGAGCAAAGCTAGCGTTTTATTGCGGGGATGACCGCGCCGCTCCCGCTGGACGTCCCGCCCGTATTGCGGGACACTAGCCGTTTCCTCCACCGCCGACTGGGATACGTATGTCGCTGAAAGCTATTGCTAAAGAACTTGGAATCTCGGTAACCACCGTCAGCCGCGCGCTGAACGGTTATGACGACGTGTCGCAGGAGACGCGCGCCCGCGTGGAGGCGGAAGCGCAGCGCCGTGGCTACCGGCCCAATACCTTCGCGCGACGCCTTAAGATGGGCAAAATTGACGCCGTGGGTCTGGTTTTTCCCATCAGCCCGGCCCCGCTGAATAACAACGTATTTCTCGACATGGTCGGCGAAATTAGCCACGAGCTGTCGCGCTATGAAATTGATTTACTGCTGATTGCCGACGATGAGCAGGCGGACAAGCACGGCTATATGCGAATGGTCCAGAGCCGGCGGGTCGATGCGCTGATTGTCGCTCATACCCTGGACGACGACCCCCGCCTGACGCAGCTGCTCTCCTCCGGCTTTCCTTTCCTCGCCCTTGGCCGCAGCCGGCTGCCGCAGCCCTATGCCTGGTTTGATTTTGATAATCAGGCCGGCACCTGGCGTGCGACCCGCCATTTGATTAGCCAGGGGCATCGGCGCATCGCGCTGCTGAGCGAAAATAACAATCAGGCGTTTATCACCCAGCGCCGCAACGGCTATCTGCAGGCGCTGCGCGAGGCCGGATTAGCGGATACCTGGCTGCGCAGCGTGCCGCCAACCCGCCGCGGCGGCTATCAGGCGACGATGGAGCTGCTGCGTTTGCCGGAACCGCCCACGGCGATCGTGACCGACTGTAATACCCACGGCGACGGCGCGGCGATGGCGCTATCGCAGCTGGGGCGCCTGACCGGCGATAACCGCGTGTCGCTGGTGGTTTACGATGGACTGCCGCAGGACAGCATTATTGAAACCCCGGTGGCGGCGGTGATCCAATCTACTCGCCAGGGCGTTGGCCGCCAGATCGCCGGCATGGTCCGTCGGCTGATTGCCGGCGACGATCTCTCCTCCCTGCAGGTGCTCTGGCAGCCCGAATTTTTCCCCGGCGACACCGCCTGATTCCCCTCCCGCTACGCTAATTTCTGCACTCGATCACGAATCCGAAACGTTTTGGTTGTTACCCGAAACGTTTCGGATCAACAGTAAGGCATTCCTTGCTGTGGAGATGTCTGATGTCTGATTCGATTGTACGCCTGCAAAGCGCAGGGGCCGATGTGGTAATCAAAACCCATCCGTTTGCCGAAATTATCTACTGGGGGCCGCATTTAAGCCATTTTTCGCCGCAGGATGCGGCCAGCCTGACGCGCCCGGTGGCTAACGGTCGCCTGGACGTCGATTCCCCCGTCACGCTGATGGCCGAGCTGGGCCACGGGCTGTTTGGCGCGCCGGGGATTGAAGGGCACCGCCAGGGGCTGGACGGCTCGCCGGTGTTTGCCACCGCCGGGGTCGTGCAGGACGGGCAAAGCCTAACCATTATCAGCGAGGACCCGCACGCCGGGCTGCGCCTGCGTAGCGAAATTGTGCTCGATAGCAGCGGCGTGCTCAGCGTTCGCCACGGTCTGACCAACCTGCGCGCGCAGTCCTGGCAGGTGGACCGGCTTGCGGTCACGCTGCCGGTTGCCGAACGCGCCCGCGAAGTGATGGCTTTTCACGGCCGCTGGATCCGCGAGTTTCAGCCGCATCGGCTGGTCCTCGATCACGGCAGCTTCGTGCTGGAAAACCGCCGCCGGCGCACCTCCCAC
>NZ_JAQGFU010000181.1:0-8898 GCF_030078455.1 Klebsiella sp. Ech2A
CGGTGCCGGTACGGGGGGCCGCCACGGTGGGGTTATGGGCGTAGCAGCCGGCGCCGGGCAGCGGGCTATCGCCAACGCGTCCTGGAAGCTTGTTGGTCATCCCGCCGGTGGAGGTCGCGGCGGCGAGGTTGCCGGCGATATCCAGCGCCACCGCGCCGACGGTGCCCATTTTATGCCGCTCGTCCAGCGGCGCGGCGCCGTGGTCGAGGAGTATCTTATCGTCCGTCTGCGCCTGCTGCAGCTGCAGGCGGCGCTCGGTCGTCGAGAAGAGATCGTTTTCCACCCGCGCCATCCCGTGAGAGGCGGCGAACGCCTCCGCCCCTTCGCCAATCAGCAGCACGTGCGGGCTCTGCTCCAGCACCAGCCGCGCCGCCAGGATCGGGTTGCGCAGATGCTTAACGCCGGCAACCGCCCCGGCGTGCAGGCTGTTGCCGTCCATTACGCAGGCGTCGAGCTCATGGGTGGCGTCCCGGGTAAATACCGATCCGATGCCGGCGTTAAACAGCGGACACTCCTCCAGCTGGCGCACCGTCTCGGTTACCGTATCCAGCGCGCTGGCGCCCGCCGCCAGCATTTTCTGTCCACTATCGACAATCGCCGACAGCGCCGCCACGAACTGCCGCTCGCGCTCCGGCGTCAGCTGCGATCGGGTTATTGCGCCCGCGCCGCCGTGAATTGCTATCACCGCCTTGCTCATTCCGCTATTCCTTCCTGCTGCGCCGATCCGCCGCGGGTTGCGCTATTGATTCACGCCGCATCAGGTCTCTGCCCTCGCAAAGCGAGCTTAAATAATAAAGTGTATAGATATCATTATCGTGCTGACTGTCCTATACAATTTTTGAATATAGAAAGAGCGGACGGTGATGTAAAGCCTGTACCCAGGTGGCATATAGCCGCCCGCACTTTTCTGCCATAATAGGCGTTTTCGATGTTTGCCCGCAGGAGAAACCCATGGATTTTACCGCCGGACTGATGCCTCTCGACACAGCCCTGACCCAGATGCTCAACCGTATTACGCCGCTGAATGCGGTGGAAACCGTGCCGCTGTTGCAGGCCTTTTCGCGCGTCACCGCCCATGATCTCGTTTCGCCGCTGGACGTCCCCGGGTTTGATAACTCGGCAATGGACGGCTACGCCGTTCGCCTTGCCGATCTTACCGGCGGCGCGGCGCTGCCGGTCGCCGGGAAAGCGTTCGCCGGCCAGCCGTTCCACGATGCCTGGCCCGCAGGCACCTGCATTCGCATTATGACCGGTGCGCCGGTGCCGCAGGGCTGCGACGCGGTGGTGATGCAGGAAGAGACCGAGCAAACCGCCGACGGCGTTCGCTTTATCGCCGCGGTCAAGGCCGGCCAGAATATTCGTCGGCGCGGGGAAGATATCGCTCTGGGCGCGGTAGTGTTTCCGGCCGGTACGCCGCTGACCGTCGCGGAGCTGCCGGTGCTGGCGTCGCTGGGCATCGCCGACGTCGAGGTGGTGCGTAAAGTTCGCGTGGCGGTCTTCTCCACCGGCGACGAGCTGCAGCTGCCGGGCCAGCCGCTTGGCGACGGGCAAATCTACGATACCAACCGCCTGGCGGTGCACCTGATGCTCCAGCAGCTGGGGTGCGAGGTGATCAACCTCGGCATTATCGCCGACGACCCGGCAAAACTGCGGGCGGCGTTTATCGCTGCCGACCAGCAGGCCGACGTGGTTATCAGCTCGGGCGGCGTCTCGGTGGGCGAAGCGGATTACACCAAAGAGATCCTCGAAGAGTTAGGCGAAATCGGCTTCTGGAAGCTGGCGATCAAGCCGGGCAAACCCTTTGCTTTCGGCAAGCTCAGCAGCAGCTGGTTCTGCGGCCTGCCGGGCAACCCGGTTTCCGCCACCCTCACCTTCTACCAGCTGGTGCTGCCGCTGCTGGCAAAACTGAGCGGCAGCGCGAGCGGCGCGCAGCCGATGCGCCTTCGCGCGCGGGCGGCGACGCGGTTGAAAAAATCCCCGGGGCGTCTCGACTTCCAGCGCGGCGTGCTGCAGCGCAATCCGGACGGCGAGCTGGTGGTGGCGTCCACCGGCCATCAGGGTTCGCACATCTTCAGCTCCTTCAGCCAGGGCAACTGCTTTATCGTGCTGGAGCGCGAGCGCGGTCACGTGGAAGCGGGCGAGTGGGTCGAAGTCGAACCCTTTAACCACCTCTTCGGAGGGCTGTAATGGACGTCGAGCTGAGCGATGAGGAGATGCTGCGCTACAACCGGCAGATAATCCTGCGCAATTTCGATTTTGACGGTCAGGAGCGGCTGAAGGGCGCCCGGGTGCTGGTGGTCGGCCTCGGCGGGCTGGGCTGCGCTGCCGCCCAGTATCTGGCGGCGGCCGGCGTCGGCGCGCTTACCCTGCTCGATTTCGATAGCGTCTCGCTCTCCAATCTACAGCGCCAGACGCTGCACAGCGATGCCGCGATTGGTTTGCCGAAGGTGGACTCCGCCCGCGACTCGCTGGCGCGAATCAACCCTCACGTGCGGCTCACCCCGCTTAATGCGCTGCTCGACCAGCAGGCGCTGGCGGCGCAGATCGCCGCCCACGACCTGGTGCTCGACTGTACCGATAACGTGGCGATACGTAATCAGCTTAACGCCGGCTGTTTTCAGCATAAAACGCCGCTGGTCTCCGGCGCCGCGATCCGCATGGAGGGGCAAATCAGCGTCTTTATGTATCAGGATAACGAGCCCTGCTATCGCTGCCTGAGCCGGCTGTTCGGCGAAACCGCCCTCACCTGCGTTGAGGCCGGGGTGATGGCACCGCTGGTCGGCGTCATCGGCTCCCTGCAGGCGATGGAGGCCATTAAGGTCCTGGCCCAGTACGGCACGCCTGCCGCGGGCAGGCTGGTCATGTACGACGCCATGACCTGCCAGTTCCGCGAAATGAAGCTGATGCGCGACCCGCAGTGCGAGGTTTGCGCCAGCCGCTAATCCTTCTCCGGCGGCGGCCGTCGCCGGAAAATTTGTGACCGACTGCGACTTTTCGCTCTTCACCGCAGCCACCCGCCCTGCTTGTTGATTTGCATCAATACAACTTTCATTCGAAAGTAATTTAATCTTCATATGCAAAACAAGGGGGGTCTCATGATTTTCAACATTCAGCGCTACTCAACCCATGACGGCCCAGGGATCCGCACCGTCGTATTCCTCAAAGGCTGCTCGCTGGGCTGCCGCTGGTGTCAGAACCCGGAAAGCCGCTCCCGCACAGCGGATCTGCTGTACGACCCCCGCCTGTGCCTTGCCGGCTGCAATCTGTGCCAGCAGGCGGCGCCGGATGCAATAACCCGCAGCCTCGACGGCCTGATTATCCACCGCCAGAAGCTCACCGCCGAAGGCTATGAGTCGCTGCGCGACTGCTGCCCGACCACCGCCCTCAGCGTGTGCGGCGAAGAAAAAGAGGTGGAGGAGATTATGGCCACGGTGCTGCGCGATAAGCCTTTTTACGATCGCAGCGGCGGCGGAGTCACCCTTTCCGGCGGCGAGCCGTTTATGAATCCCGAGCTGGCGCAGCAGCTGCTGCAGGCCAGCCGCGAAGCGGGAATTCACACCGCGGTTGAAACCTGCCTGCACGTGCCGTGGAAATACGTTGCGCCCTCGCTGCCCTGGGTTGACCTGTTCCTCGCCGACCTCAAGCACGTCAACGAAGCCATTTTCAAAGAGTGGACCGACGGCAGCGCCGGTCGGGTGCTCGATAACCTGCAGCGCGTGGCGCAGGCGGGGAAAAAAATCATCATCCGCGTCCCGCTGATTCAGGGCTTTAACGCCGATGAGGAGACGATCGCCGCGATTACCGATTTTGCCGCCGACCGCCTGCGGGTTGGCGAGATCCACTTCCTGCCGTACCACACGCTGGGAATGAACAAATATCAGCTACTCAGTCAGCCCTATACCGCTCCGGACAAACCCCTTGCTGCCCCCGAGCTGCTCGCCTTCGCGCAGAACTACGCTCAGAGCAAAGGTTTAACGGCTACTCTACGAGGATAAAATGATGACCACTCTGAAACTGGACACGCTAAGCGCCCGCATTCAGGCGCATAAAACGGCGCTGGTACATATCGTTAAGCCGCCGGTATGCACCGAGCGCGCCCGTCACTATACCGCCGCCTGTCAGCAGCATCTGGATAAGCCAATCCCGGTGCGCCGCGCGCTGGCGCTGGCTCACCATCTGGCAGAGCGCACCATCTGGATCAAACACGACGAGCTGATCGTCGGCAACCAGGCCAGCGAAGTACGCGCGGCGCCCATCTTCCCGGAGTACACCGTCAGCTGGATTGAAAAGGAGATTGACGATCTCGCCGATCGCCCCGGCGCCGGCTTTGCGGTCAGCGAAGAGAATAAGCGCATCCTGCATGACATCTGCCCGTGGTGGCGCGGCCAGACCGTGCAGGACCGCTGCTACGGTATGTTCACCGACGAGCAAAAAGCGCTGCTCGCCACCGGGATTATTAAGGCGGAAGGCAACATGACTTCCGGCGATGCTCACCTCGCGGTGAACTACCCGCTGCTGCTGGAAAAAGGCCTCGACGGCATGCGCGCTAAGGTCGCCGAACGCCGCTCGCGTATTAACCTGACCGTGCTGGAGGATCTGCACGGCGAGCAGTTCCTGAAGGCCATTGATATCGTGCTGGAGGCGGTCAGCAATCACAGCCAGCGCTTTGCCGAGCTGGCGCGCACCATGGCGGCGGAAGAAACCCGCGCCGCCCGCCGCGACGAGCTGCTGACTATCGCCGAAGGCTGCGAAATCATCGCCCACGAGCCGCCGAAAACCTTCTGGCAGGCGCTGCAGTTGTGCTACTTCATTCAGCTGATCCTGCAGATTGAATCCAACGGCCACTCGGTCTCCTTCGGCCGTATGGACCAGTACCTGTACCCGTACTACCGCCGCGACGTTGAGCTCCAGCAGTCGCTGGACCGCGAGCACGCCATCGAGCTGCTGCACAGCTGCTGGCTGAAGCTGCTGGAAGTGAACAAGATCCGCTCCGGCTCGCACTCCAAAGCCTCCGCGGGCAGCCCGCTGTATCAGAACGTCACCATCGGCGGCCAGACCCTGCACAACGGCCAGCCGCAGGATGCGGTAAACCCGCTCTCGTACGCGATCCTCGAATCCTGCGGGCGCCTGCGCTCGACCCAGCCTAACCTCAGCGTGCGCTACCACGCCGGGATGAGCAACGACTTCCTCGACGCCTGCGTGCAGGTTATTCGCTGCGGCTTCGGCATGCCGGCGTTCAATAACGATGAGATAGTGATCCCGGAGTTTATCAAGCTCGGGATTGAGCCGCAGGACGCCTACGACTACGCGGCGATCGGCTGCATCGAAACCGCCGTGGGCGGCAAATGGGGCTATCGCTGCACCGGGATGAGCTTTATCAACTTCGCCCGCGTGATGCTGGCCACGCTGGAAGGCGGCCGCGATGCCACCAGCGGTCAAATCTTCCTCCCGCAGGAGCATGCGCTATCGAAAGGCAACTTCAGCAGCTTCGAGCAGGTGCTGGCCGACTGGGATACGCAGATCCGCTACTACACCCGCAAGTCCATCGAGATTGAGTACGTTGTCGATACCATGCTGGAGGAGAACGTGCACGATATTCTCTGCTCCGCGCTGGTGGATGACTGCATCGAGCGGGCGAAAAGCATCAAGCAGGGCGGCGCGAAGTATGACTGGGTTTCCGGTCTGCAGGTCGGGATCGCCAACCTCGGCAACAGCCTGGCGGCGGTGAAAAAGCTGGTCTTTGACCAGGGCGCCATTGGCCAGCAGCAGCTGGCGAAAGCTCTCGCGGAGGACTTCGATGGGCTGACCCACGAGCAGCTGCGCCAGCGCTTAATCAACGGCGCGCCGAAGTACGGCAACGATGACGATAGCGTCGATACCCTGCTGGCCCGCGCCTACCAGACCTATATCGACGAGCTGAAGAATTACCATAACCCGCGCTACGGCCGCGGCCCGATAGGCGGCAACTACTACGCCGGAACCTCGTCTATTTCCGCCAACGTGCCGTTTGGCGCCCAGACGATGGCCACGCCGGACGGACGTAAAGCCCACTCTCCGCTGGCCGAAGGCGCGAGCCCGGCTTCCGGGACCGACCACCTCGGGCCAACCGCGGTCATCAACTCGGTCGGTAAGCTGCCCACCGGGGCGATTCTCGGCGGCGTGCTGCTGAATCAGAAGCTCAACCCGGCAACGCTTGAGAACGAGTCCGATAAGCAGAAGCTGATGGTGCTGCTGCGTACCTTCTTCGAGGTGCACAAAGGCTGGCATATTCAGTACAACATCGTCTCCCGCGAGACGCTGCTGGAAGCGAAAAAACATCCCGACCAGTACCGCGATTTAGTGGTTCGCGTCGCCGGCTACTCGGCGTTCTTTACCGCCCTGTCGCCGGATGCCCAGGACGATATTATCGCCCGTACCGAGCATACGCTGTAGGCCGGATCCCCGCCGTCAATAACCCCCCGGCTGGCGCGATGCCCGGCCGGGATACCCGCTCTCCGCTGGCTTTAGATTTTGCGCGGCAGGAAGCCGCAAAGATGGCGGGTAAACTTTCATTCGAAATAAATTTGTGCTTTGGGTCACATTGTAATTAGAATGTTACTGGTCGCAGTTAAGCCAGGAGCACAGGTATGACCGTTAAAGTTATCGTCACTGATATGGACGGAACTTTTCTCAATGACGCCAAGCAGTATGACCGCTCGCGTTTTCTCGCGCAGTTCGCGCAGCTCAACAAGCAGGGTATTGAATTCGTTGTCGCCAGCGGCAACCAGTACTACCAGCTGATCTCCTTTTTCCCGGAAATTCGCGAGCAGATCTCTTTCGTCGCCGAGAACGGCGCGCTGGTCTACGAGCACGGCCAGCAGCTGTTTCACGGCGAGCTGACCCGCCATGAGTCGCAGATTGTGATCGGCGAGCTGCTGAAAGACCCGCAGCTCAACTTCGTCGCCTGCGGCCTTGAAAGCGCCTACGTCAGCGACCGCGCGCCCGACAGCTTCGTCGCGCTGATGTCAAAGCACTACCACCGTCTGCAGCGCATCGCGAACTACCATGATATCGACGACACGCTGTTTAAGTTCTCGCTTAACCTGCCGAACAGCGATATTCCGCAGCTCATTGATAAGCTGCACGTCTCGCTGGACGGCATCATGAAGCCGGTGACCAGCGGCTTTGGCTTCGTCGATTTAATTATCCCCGGCCTGCATAAGGCCAACGGCATCAGCCGCCTGCTGAAACGCTGGCAGATCTCGCCCCAGCAGTGCGTGGCGATTGGCGACAGCGGCAACGACGCCGAAATGCTGAAGCTGGTGAAGTACTCTTTCGCCATGGCCAACGCCGCCGATAGCATCAAGGCCATCTCCCGCTTTGCCACCGATGACAATAACCACCACGGCGCGCTGAATGTGATTCAGGCCGTGCTGGACCACGCCGCCCCCTTCAACGAATAGCCTGCCGCCGGGGCCCCCTGCCCCGGATTTTTCCATTTTGTGCACCTCATCCGTTTTTTAAACTTGCATTAACTTAAATTTAACTTAAATTAACGTTTGTAAGATTTAAAACTTTCGAATGAAAGCAAAGTGAGGCCATCATGACGGTTATCCATACCTGCGAAACGCTCCCCGCCGACCACAAGGCGGCGATTCGACAAATAAAACAGGACCTGCGCGCGCAAATTGGCGACGTGCAGGCCGTGTTCGATCGGCTGACGGCGCGAATTAGCGCGCGCCTCGACGAAATTAACGCCGTTAAAGCCCGCGGGGAAGAGGTCTGGCCGATTGTCCCGTTCAGCGATATTGCGCAGGGCAAAGTGAGCGATGCCCAGCGCGAGGCCATCAGGCGCCGCGGCTGCGCGGTGATCAGAGGCCACTTCTCCCGCGATCGGGCGCTGGCGTGGGACAACTCGATGCTGGAATACCTCGACCTCAACCGCTTCGACGACGTCTACAAAGGGCCGGGCGATACCTTCTTCGGCTCCCTCGACGCCTCGCGTCCGGAGATCTACCCGATTTACTGGTCGCAGGCGCAGATGCAGGCGCGCCAGAGCGACGAAATGGCCGCGGTGCAGTCGTTCCTCAACCGCCTGTGGACCTTTAGCCGGGACGGCAAGCAGTGGTTCGATCCCGACGTCAGCGTTATCTACCCTGACCGTATCCGCCGCCGCCCGCCGGGCACCACCTCGAAAGGGCTGGGAGCGCATACCGATTCAGGCGCCCTCGAGCGCTGGCTGCTGCCGGCTTATCAGCAGGTGTTTGCCAACGTCTTTAACGGCAATATCGACGCCTACGACCCGTGGGATGCGGCGCACCGCACCGAGGTGGAAGAGTACACCGTCGATAACACTACCAAATGCTCGGTATTCCGCACCTTCCAGGGCTGGACCGCGCTCTCCGATATGATCCCGGACCAGGGCCTGCTGCACGTGGTGCCGATTCCGGAGGCGATGGCCTACGTTCTGCTGCGTCCGCTGCTCGACGACGTCCCTGACGACGAGCTGTGCGGCGTGGCGCCGGGTAAAGTGCTGCCGATTTCCGAGAAATGGCACCCGCTGCTGATTAAAGCGCTGAGCGCGATCCCGGCCATCAGCGCCGGCGATTCGGTGTGGTGGCACTGCGACGTGATCCACTCGGTGGCGCCGGTCGAAAACCAGCAGGGCTGGGGCAACGTGATGTATATCCCCGCCGCGCCGCTGTGCGAGAAGAATCTCGCCTACGCGCACAAGGTTAAAATCGCGCTGGAGAAAGGCGCGTCGCCGGGTGATTTTCCGCGTGAAGACTACGAAGCCGACTGGCAGGCGCGCTTTACCCTCGACGATCTCAACGTCCACGGCAAACGCGCGCTGGGCATCGAGGTTTAATCGTCGTACAGCCCCTGTTGCTCAACGGCGGTGCGGCGGCTGCCGGGCCG
>NZ_JAQGFU010000182.1:0-8895 GCF_030078455.1 Klebsiella sp. Ech2A
GCACCAACCCGGCAGAGCTGCTGTATGCCGAAGATTTTGCCGAAGCGGCGCTGATTGAAGGCCGCCGCGGCCTGCGCCGCCGTCCGCTGTGGGAGTTTGAAATCGATACCGCACGCCAGCAGCTGAATTTACAGTTCGGCACCCGCGACCTGGTGGGCTTCGGGGTTGAGAACGCCCCGCGCGGCCTGTGCGCGGCGGGCTGCCTGCTGCAGTACGTCAAGGATACCCAGCGCACCTCCCTGCCGCATATCCGCTCGATTACCATGGAGCGCGAGCAGGACAGCATTATCATGGATGCCGCCACCCGCCGTAACCTCGAGATCACCCAGAACCTGGCCGGCGGCACCGACAATACCCTCGCCTCGGTGCTCGACTGCACCGTCACCCCGATGGGCAGCCGAATGCTTAAACGCTGGCTGCATATGCCGCTGCGCAATTCCGCTGTGCTTTGCGAGCGCCAGCAGACCATCGGCGCCCTGCAGGAGCGCTACGGCGAACTGCAGCCGGTGCTGCGTCAGGTCGGCGATCTCGAACGTATTCTGGCGCGCCTGGCCCTGCGCACCGCGCGGCCGCGCGATTTAGCCCGCATGCGCCATGCCTTCCAGCAGCTGCCGGCGCTGCGCGACATGCTGGCCGACGTCCCCTGCGCCCCGGTGCAGCAGCTGCGCGATAAAATGGGCGAGTTCGCCGAGCTGCGCGAGCTGCTGGAAAAGGCCATTATCGACGCGCCTCCGGTGCTGGTGCGCGACGGCGGCGTGATTGCCCCGGGCTATAACGAAGAGCTCGACGAGTGGCGCGCGCTGGCCGATGGCGCCACGGACTACCTCGATAAGCTGGAGGTTCGCGAACGCGAACGGCTGGGACTGGATACGCTTAAAGTGGGCTACAACGCGGTCCACGGCTACTACATCCAGATCAGCCGCGGCCAGAGCCAGCACGCGCCGATTCACTACGTCCGTCGCCAGACGCTAAAAAACGCCGAGCGCTACATTATTCCTGAGCTCAAGGAGTATGAAGACAAGGTGCTGACCTCGAAGGGCAAGGCGCTGGCGCTGGAGAAACAGCTCTACGATCGCCTGTTTGATATGCTGCTGCCGCATCTCGCCGACCTGCTGCAGAGCGCGAGTGCGCTGGCGGAGCTGGACGTGCTGATTAACCTCGCCGAACGCGCCGAAACCCTCAACTACTGCTGCCCGACCTTTAGCGATAAGCCGGGTATCCGCATTGTCGAAGGCCGCCACCCGGTGGTGGAGCAGGTGCTAAAAGAGCCGTTTATCGCCAACCCGCTCACCCTGTCGCCGCAGCGGCGGATGCTGATTATTACCGGTCCGAATATGGGCGGTAAAAGTACCTATATGCGCCAGACCGCGCTGATTGCGCTGCTGGCGTGGATCGGCAGCTACGTTCCGGCGCAAAAGGTCGACATCGGCCCTATCGACCGCATCTTTACGCGCGTCGGCGCGGCGGACGATCTGGCAAGCGGCCGCTCAACCTTTATGGTCGAGATGACCGAAACCGCCAATATTCTGCATAACGCCACCGAGCACAGCCTGGTGCTGATGGACGAAATTGGCCGCGGCACCTCAACCTACGACGGCCTGTCGCTGGCGTGGGCCTGCGCCGAGAACCTGGCGAATAAGATAAAAGCGCTAACGCTGTTTGCCACCCACTACTTCGAGCTCACCCAGTTGCCGGAGAAAATGGAAGGGGTGGCTAACGTCCATCTGGACGCGCTGGAGCACGGCGACACTATCGCTTTTATGCACAGCGTGCAGGACGGCGCGGCGAGCAAAAGCTACGGCCTGGCGGTCGCGGCGCTGGCGGGGGTGCCGAAAGAGGTGATCAAGCGCGCGCGCCAGAAGCTGCGCGAGCTGGAGAGCATTTCGCCCAACGCCGCGGCGACCCAGGTTGACGGCACGCAGATGTCGCTGCTGTCGGCGCCGGAGGAGACCTCCCCGGCTCTCGAAGCGCTGGAGCATCTTGACCCCGATACGCTGACGCCGCGTCAGGCGCTGGAGTGGATCTATCGGCTGAAAAGCCTGGCGTAATCCTCTTATCCTCTGATCGTCACTCCCGGGCGGCACTGCTTCGCCCGGGAGTGAACCGCAGAAATGACCGAAGACGTCAGGTTACCCCACCCGCTGACGTAAAAAATCGATAAACGCCCGCACCCGGGTCGGCACGTGCCGCGCGTCCGGGTAGACCGCATAGACCCCCTGCGGTGGGAAGCTGAGCTCCGGCAGCAGATGAACCAAACGCCCCTGAGCCAGCGCTGAGGCCACCAGCCACTCCGGCAGCAGCGCCACGCCGCTGCCGGCAAGGGCGAAGGCCATCAGCGCGTTGGCGCTATCCGCCGACAGGCGCGGGATCTTTTTAATTTCAAAGTCGATAGCCTTGCGATCCCGACCGCTGAGCTGCCAGCGCAGCGGGGTTTGCAGGCGCTCGTGAATAACCCACTCGGCCTGGGCCAGCTCTTCAAGGGTTGTCAGCGGATGCTGCGCCAGCCACGCGGGTGCGGCAACGGGCAGGATCGCAAAACGCGAGATCAGCGCCGCGCGGTAGCGCGAGTCCGCCAGCGTCCCGAGACGAATGGCGACATCAAAGCGTTCGGAGATTAAATCGGCGTGGTGCGAGGATGAAACGTGGCGCACGCGCAGCGCCGGATGCAGCTGGCTAAACTCGGCCAGGGCGGGAACAATCGCCCGCGTCCCGTACTCCGGGGTGGTGGTGATGCGCAGCTCGCCGCTCAACCCGGCGTGGTTGGCCCGCACCTCATCCTGGAGATTTTCCGCCGCCTTCAGCAGCCCGACGCCGCGCTGATAGAACACCGTCCCCGCGTCCGTCAGGGTCAGCCGCCGCGTGGAGCGTAAAAGCAGCGTCACGCCAAGCTCGCTTTCCAGCTGCCGCACGTTAAAGCTCACCACCGCCTTGGTCTGAGCCAAGGCGACCGCCGCCGCGGTAAAACTTCCGCAGTCCACCACCGCCACAAACATCGCCATACGTTGCAGATTCAGCATGCTAATTCAGCTTATTGTCAAAAATTATCAGACAGTATATCCCGCTTCGCCGCGTTTATCCCTCCGACGCAGGGGTTTAGAGTAGCGACCTTCTTTACCGGAGATCGCTATGACGTATCGCAGCAAGGTTGCCACCGTTTTTCTGCTCGGTTTTTTTCTCGACTTAATCAATATGTTCATCGCCAGCGTTGCCTTTCCCGACATGAGCCGGGCGCTTAACGCCTCCGTGGGGGAGCTCACCTGGGTCAGCAACGGCTATATTGCCGGGCTCACGCTGGTGATCCCCTTCAGCGCCTGGCTTGCGCAGCGGTTTGGCGCCCGGCGCGTTTTTCTGCTGTCGCTGCTGCTGTTCAGCGCGGCGGCGCTGGGAGCCGGAATGGCGGAGTCGCTGAGCACGCTGATTTTCTGGCGCGCGCTGCAGGGGATGGGCGGCGGGCTATTAATTCCCGTTGGTCAGGCGATGACCTGGCAGTACTTTCAGAGCCACGAGCGGGCAAAGCTCTCCGCCGCGGTGATGCTGGTCGGGCTTCTGGCTCCTGCCTGCTCTCCGGCGCTTGGCGGGCTGCTGGTGCAGACCTTCAGCTGGCGCGGGGTCTTCCTTGCCAGCCTGCCCGTCGCTTTTCTGACGCTTATCCTGGCCGCCTGCTGGCTTGAAAAAGAGGCGATGGCGACGCGTCCGAGGCGCTTTTTACACCTGCCGCTGCTGACCGATCCGCTGCTGCGCTTCGCGATGCTGATTTACCTCTGCGTCCCCGGCACGTTTATTGGCATCAACGTGGTCGGCCTGTTTTACCTGCAAACCCTCACCGGCATGTCGCCTTCCGCCGTCGGGTCGCTGATGCTGCCGTGGTCGCTGGCATCGTTTGTGGCGATTACGCTGACCGGCAGATACTACAATCGCTTCGGCCCCCGGCCGTTTATTATCAGCGGATGCCTGCTCCAGGCGGCGGGGATCCTGCTGCTGATCGGCGTAGGCCCGCAGACTCCGGCGATCGCCCTGATAAGCGCCTTCACCCTGATGGGCGCGGGCGGCAGCCTGTGCAGCAGCACGGCGCAAAGCAGCGCCTTTTTGAATATCGCCAATCATCATCTGCCGGACGCCAGCGCGCTGTGGAATATCAACCGCCAGCTCAGCTTTTTAGCCGGCGCGGCGCTGCTGGCGGCGCTGCTCAGCGTCCTGCTCCACCACTACCCCACCGCGCTGGCGTGGCGCGGGGTGTTTATTACCGCAGCCGGGGTAACCCTTATCCCCCTGCTGAGCTGTCTGCGATTCGACAACCGGGCGCTGGTCCTGCGCCTGCATAGCAAAATGGAGAAGAAATGAGCGCATATTTTGAGGAAGTTCTTGATGCCCACGTGGTTATTGCAAGCTGGTTAGGCCGCAAGGAAGGGAGCGCGGAGGCGTTAATGGCGCGCTTTACCCCGGATTTTACGCTGCTCACCACCGGCGGCGCCCGTATGGACTATCCAACGGTCAGCGATTTTTTCCAGCAGGCCGGCGGCAGCCGCACGGGCCTGACCATCGCCATTGATAGCCTCACGGAGCTTGCCCGCTGGCACGACGGCGCGGCGGTTCTCTATCGGGAAACGCAGACCCTTCCTGGACAGGCGCCGACGGTGCGCTGGTCAACGGTGGTGTTCAGGCAGGAGGATGAGCGGATTTTGTGGCGCCACCTGCAGGAGACCTGGCAGGGGTAGAATAAGGCAGGCCAGAAAAGGAAAAGGCCCAATCGAAGGATCGGGCCTTTTTTAAGAAAAATGTCTTATTCGCGGAATAGCGCTTCGATGTTCAGCCCCTGACCCTGCAGGATTTCCCGCAGGCGGCGCAGGCCTTCAACCTGGATCTGACGCACGCGTTCGCGGGTCAGGCCAATTTCACGACCTACATCTTCAAGCGTAGCGGCTTCATAGCCCAGCAGGCCAAAACGACGCGCCAGGACTTCACGCTGCTTGGCGTTCAGTTCGAACAGCCATTTGACGATGCTTTGTTTCATATCATCGTCCTGCGTGGTGTCTTCCGGGCCGTTATCTTTTTCATCGGCCAGAATATCCAGCAGCGCTTTTTCCGAATCACCGCCCAGCGGCGTATCCACCGAGGTGATGCGCTCGTTCAGACGCAGCATGCGGCTAACGTCATCAACCGGCTTATCCAGCTGTTCGGCAATCTCTTCCGCACTCGGCTCGTGGTCCAGCTTATGGGACAACTCGCGCGCGGTACGCAGATAGACGTTCAGCTCTTTAACAATATGGATAGGTAAACGAATGGTACGGGTTTGGTTCATAATCGCCCGTTCAATCGTTTGACGAATCCACCAGGTTGCATAAGTTGAAAAACGGAACCCACGTTCCGGGTCAAACTTTTCAACCGCGCGGATCAGCCCCAGGTTGCCCTCTTCAATCAGATCCAGCAGCGCCAGACCACGATTGCTGTAACGACGGGCAATTTTTACCACCAGACGCAGGTTACTTTCTATCATCCGGCGGCGTGAAGCGACATCACCACGCAGCGCGCGTCGGGCGAAGTAGACCTCTTCTTCAGCCGTCAGCAGCGGGGAGTAACCAATCTCACCAAGATAGAGCTGTGTCGCATCAAGCACGCGTTGCGTTGCGCCTTGCGACAGGAGATCCTCCTCGGCCAGATCGCTATCACTGGGTTCCTCTTCTACTAAGGCTTTCTCGTCGAAAACCTCAACTCCGTTCTCATCAAATTCCGCGTCTTCATTTAAATCATGAACTTTCAGCGTATTCTGACTCATAAAGATGGCTCCTACCCGTGATCCCTGAGCAAAGCACCTTCGCTAAATATCATTTAAACGTCGCCAGGACAGCTTTTTAGCCCCAATGCAGAGCGGCATTGACCGCCCCGGCGCCTTTTAACTGACGTTATGCTTATGCGTACTTCGCCAAATTATCGCTGCGGTAAATACTGCAGCGGGTTGACGGATTTCCCCTTGTAACGAATTTCAAAATGTAATCTTGTCGAGCTGGTTCCGGTGCTACCCATGGTAGCGATTTTCTGCCCCGCTTTAATTTCCTGTTGCTCCCGGACCAGCATGGTATCGTTATGAGCGTAGGCACTCAGGTAATCATCGTTGTGTTTGATGATAATAAGATTACCGTAACCGCGCAGTGCGTTACCGGCATAGACGACGCGTCCATCAGCGGTCGCGACGATAGCCTGTCCTTTACTGCCTGCAATGTCGATGCCTTTATTACCGCCCTCGGCGCCGCTAAAGTTCTCGATAACCTTGCCATCAGTCGGCCAGCGCCATGAAGAGATCGGCGAACTGGTTGACGTGCTGCTTGCAGTCGGTTGGTTGCTGCTAATAGCTGGAGCCGTAACCGGCGCAACGACCGTCGTTGCTGGCTTATTGTTCGGCAACATCTTATTAGCATTCTGTTCACCTGAGGATTCAGAATACGTAATAGTTGGTTGTGACGCAACCACTGCGGTTGATTTTTGTGCAGGATGTGCGGCCGCCGTCGCACCTCCGCTGGCCCGAGCGCTGGCCTGAGCAACGGCGTTATCGCCGGTGATTGGCTGGCCCGCGGAGTTGCCGACCTGCAGCGTCTGGCCGACGTTCAGGCCGTACGGCGCCGGGATATTATTGCGCTCAGCAAGGTCGCGGAAATCGTTGCCGGTCACCCAGGCAATATAGAACAGCGTGTCGCCGCGTTTGACGGTGTAGCTGCTGCCGCCGGTATAGCTGCCTTTCGGAATATCGCCATATTTGCGGTTATAAACGATCTTGCCGTTCATGGTCTGCACCGGCTGCTGGGCTACCGGCTGCTGGGCCATCGGCTGAATTTGGGTCGGCTGGGTCTGAACCGGCTGCACCTGAGGCACGGCGGTAACGCCCGTTTTCGCCGGCGGGGGAATCAGCATCCCGGAGCTGGTTCCGGAGGAGGAGGCGCCTCCCGCCGTACTGACCGGCGCAGGCGGATTATTCGTATTCGAACAGCCTGCCAGCCAGAGTGAAACCAGCGATAGTGCCGCAATACGGCTTAAGGTAAATTTTGGGCTTCCCGCGCTCATTTATCCCCCAGGAATAGGTTAACTACCAATATCTTGCTTACCGGGAAACGCCCGGCCAGGACACTGAAAATGTGTCCACCCTACGCCTAAAATCAGGCAAAAAAAACCTGGAATAATCCGGGTCTCACGCCAGCTCCCCTTGTACCAGGGGAACGAAGCGAACGGCTTCGACGGTATCAATGACAAACTCATTGCCGCGACGACGGATCCGTTTCAGAAACTGATGCTCTTCACCTACCGGTAAAACCAGCACGCCACCTTCATCCAGCTGCGCCAGCAGGGCCGGCGGAATTTCCGGCGGCGCGGCGGTGACAATAATCGCATCAAAAGGTGCTCGCGCCTTCCAACCCTGCCATCCATCGCCGTGACGGGTTGAAACATTATGTAAATCAAGTTGTTTGAGGCGGCGCCTCGCCTGCCACTGCAGGCTCTTAATTCGCTCGACCGAACAGACGTGATGCACCAGCTGCGCCAGGATCGCCGTCTGGTAGCCCGAGCCGGTGCCAATTTCCAGCACCCGCGACTCCGGCGTCAGCGTCAGAAGCTCCGTCATCCGCGCCACCATGTAGGGCTGCGAAATGGTTTGCCCCTGGCCAATCGGCAGCGCGGTGTTTTCCCACGCCTTATGTTCGAAGGCCTCATCGACAAACTTTTCCCGCGGCACCAGCGAAATCGCTTCGAGCACGCGCTCGTCAACGATGCCCTGAGTGCGGAGCTGATTCAGCAGGCTTTCAACACGTTTGCTTACCATTGGCTGTCTACTCCGACGCGATCGAGCCAGTCGGTGACCACTTCATGGGCCTGGTGGGCGGTTAAATCAACGTGCAGCGGCGTCACCGAGACGTAGCCTTCATCTACCGCCGCAAAGTCGGTATCGGGCCCGGCATCGTGCTTCTCGCCCGGCGGGCCAATCCAGTACAGGGTATTGCCGCGCGGATCTTTTTGCGGGATAACCTGATCGGCCGGATGGCGGCTGCCGCAGCGGGTCACGCGGATGCCTTTAATCTGCTCAAGGGGCAGATCGGGGACGTTGATATTGAGAATGCGTCCGGTGCGCAGCGGCTCGCGGCTGAGCGCGCGCAGAATGGTGCAGGTGATGGCCGCCGCGGTGGCGTAATGCTGATGGCCGTTTAGCGAAACGGCCAGCGCCGGAAAGCCAAGGTGACGGCCTTCCATCGCCGCGGCAACGGTACCGGAGTAGATAACGTCATCGCCAAGATTCGGTCCGGCGTTGATACCAGAGACCACGATATCCGGACGAGGGCGCATCAGGGCGTTAACGCCGAGATAGACGCAGTCCGTGGGCGTGCCCATCTGGACGGCGATATCGCCATTGTCAAAGGTGAAGGTACGTAGTGAAGACTCCAGCGTCAGGGAGTTCGATGCGCCGCTGCGGTTACGATCGGGTGCGACAACCTGGACCTCAGCGAATTCCCGTAAGGCCTTCGCCAGTACGCGTCCCGACGGTAGCCACTATCTGCGCTCCAGCGCCCAGCTTACCGGCATCGATTTTGATAACAGCGATATTCAGTTTATCGGCACCGCGGATATCGATCTCGAAGCGGTGGCTGCGGCCAGGCCGGACCTGATTATTACCGAGCCCAGCCGCCACGTCTCGGTGGAACAGCTGGAGAAGATAGCCCCGACGGTGAGCATCGACCATCTGCAGGGCAGCGCGCCGCGCATTTACGCGAAGCTGGCGCAGCTGACCGGCTCCGAGGCGCGGCTGGCGGTGCTCGAGCGGCGCTATCGGGAGCAGATTGCCCAGCTGAAGGCGTCGGTCGATACGCAGAAAATTACCGTCTCGGTAATTCAGGCCAACGGCGGCAAAGGAACCGTCCA
>NZ_JAQGFU010000183.1:0-8853 GCF_030078455.1 Klebsiella sp. Ech2A
ATTGCCACCAGGATCAGTACCGTGCCCACCATCACCTCGTTATTAAAGCGCTGGTAGCCGTAGCGGATCGCCAGATCGCCTAATCCGCCGCCGCCGATCACCCCGGCCATTGACGAGAAGCCAATCAGCATCACGATCGTCAGCGTCACGCCGGCCAGCAGGGTCGGCAGCGCTTCCGGAAGCAGCGATTTAAAAATTACGTGCCAGATGTTGCCGCCCATCGACAGGATCGCCTCAATCCGCCCGTAGTCCACCTCGTCCAGCGCATTTTCCGTCAGCCGGGCGAAGAAGGGAAAGGCGCCGATGGTGACCGGCACCACCGCGGCGGTACTGCCGAGGGTGGTGCCGATAATCAGGCGGGTAAACGGGATCAGGGCAATCAGCAGCACAATAAACGGCAGCGAGCGGCCGAAATTGATCGCCGCCCCCAGCAGCGCGTTGAGTTTTGGCATCGGCAGCAGGCCGTTTTTGCGCGAGACAAACAGGATAATCCCGGTCGGGAGCCCGAGCAGAACGGTAAAAAATGCCGCCAGCCCGACCATATAAAGGGTGTCCAGGGTGCCGCCTACCAGCAGCGGCCAGAGATCTTCCCAGCTCATGCTACTCCGCATAAAGGCCTCCCGTGAAAGCCGTGACGGGCGAGAAAGTCGCGCTCCGTTTGCGGATCGTGGAGCAGCGACTGACGCAGTTTTGACCACGGCGCCACCAGCAGATCGGCAATTTTTCCGCTTTCAACAATTTCTCCTTTTTCCAGCAGCGCGGCGTGATCGCACAAGGTTTTCACCACTTCCAGCTCGTGGGTGATCAGCACGATGGTCAGATGCAGGCGCTGATTGATATCCGCCAGCAGCGCCAGCACCGAAGCGGTGGTTTCGGGGTCCAGCGCGCTGGTCGCTTCATCGCACAGCAGCACGTCCGGCCGCGCGGCCAGCGCCCGGGCGATCCCTACGCGCTGCTTTTGCCCGCCGGAAAGCTGGGAGGGAAAGGCCTCGGCCTTATCGCTGAGCCCTACCAGGTCGAGCAGTTCCTCTACCCGGGCCCGACGGGCGGCCTTTGCCATCCCGGCTATTTCCAGCGGCACCGCAACGTTGTCGGCGACGCTGCGCGCATGGAGCAGATTAAAATGCTGGAAGATCATACCGGTGCGCAGGCGATAGGCGCGCAGGGCCGATTTGTCCATCTGCGTAATATCATGTCCGTTCACAATAATGCGGCCCGCAGTGGGCCGCTCCAGCAGATTCAGACAGCGTATCAGCGTACTTTTGCCCGCGCCGCTGCGCCCAAGGATGCCGTAAACGGCGCCCTTAGGGACGTGCAGCGAGACATCGTTGAGCGCCGGTCGGCCCGTTCCGGCATAAGTTTTACTCAGCCCCAGCACCTCGATCATGACTGCGGCGCGACCGGTATCACCGAGCCGTTGTACTGTTTGCGGATAAATTCCGCCACCTGCGGCGACGTCAGATCCTTCGCCAGCTGCTTGATCCGCAGATCGTTGGCCAGGGACGGATTGGTGACGAGGATATTGGCGTAGGGGTTATGCGCCGCGCTTTCCAGACCCAGCGCATCTTTTGCCGGCGTCAGTCCCGCTTCCAGCGCATAGTTGCCGTTAATCACCGCCAGGTCGACGTCGTCGAGGGAGCGGGGGATTTGCGGTGATTCAATCTCAAGAATTTTGAGATGCTTAGGGTTCTCCACAATATCCTTTGGCGTGGCCAGGGTGGTGGCCGGGTCGGTAAATTTCGCCGCCAGCTTAATCAGCCCCTGGCTCTGCAGCAGGAACAGCGCCCGACTCAGGTTGGTGGTGTTATTCGGCACCGCGACGGTGGCGTTTTCCGGCAGGGATTTGAAATCTTTATGTTTGCGCGAGTAAATACCCAGCGGTTCAATATGCACCGTTGCCGCCACGGTAAAGGTTTTACCCAGCGCTTTCTCCTGATCTTTCAGATAGGGAACGTGCTGGAAATAGTTGGCATCCACGTCGCCGTTTGCCAGCAGCTCGTTGGCGTTCACCCCGCTGGTGAGCTCAACGATCTTCAGATCGAGGCTCGGATCGATTTTCTTGATGTAATTCAATATCTCGGCATGCGGTACCGGGTCAGCGGCGACGCGCAGCGCGGCGGCCTGCGCCGAGGACCATGCCAGAGAAAGAGACAGTGCTACCCCTGCCAGTTTGAAAGCGGCATTTTTCATGGTGTTTTCCTTTATTGTTATGTTTAAACGATCAGTTGTTCGGCGCGTTCGCGAAACACATCCTGGTAGTAGCGTTCGGCAACGTCCGGATGCGAGCGCAGGCGCCCCTTCAGGTAGTTCCAGCCCACCTCCCGCAGCAGCGGATTCTGCGGATCGCTATCCGGCCCGAGCGCCTCCTGCGCCAGTTCAGGCGGCAGGGTGTAGACCGGAACCACGGCGTCGAGCTGCGCGCCGAGGAAGAAGGCGATAGAGAGGCGCTGCTGGTCCGCCGGCGGCGAAACGACGCGATGCACCGTCGCGCGCAGATAGCCATTGGTCGCCAGCTCAAGCAGTTCGCCAATATTGACCACGAAGCTGCCGGCCAGCGGGGTCGCATCGATCCAGCGGCCGGGCGCGACTTCAACCTGCAGCCCTTTTTGCTCATCCTGGAGTAAAAAGCTGAGGAACCCGGAATCCTTATGCGCGCCAACGCCCTGGCTGCTTTGCGTCTCCTGCTGGCCGGGGTAGCGGATCAGTTTGATATGCTCGTTGGGCTGCTGGCCGTAGAGGGTATCAAAGGCGTCATTGGGTAAATTCAGGGCTTCGGCAAAGGCGCGCAGCACGGTAATACCGACCTGCGTCATCGCGCTTTGCCAGCTCAGCAGCGTTGGTTTCAGCTCAGGCAGCGCGTCCGGCCACAGGTTAGGCCCCTGCAGGCGCTGCCAGCGCGGCGCATCGTCGCCGAGGGTTAAAGCAGGGCGCTCGGCGCCAATATCGAACTGTTCGCGCCAGTCCGGCTGGCCGCGGGTCAATTCCGACGCGGCGCGGTTGTAGCCGCGAAAGTGCGGGGAGTGAATCATGGCCACCGGCTGCTTTTGCGCATCGGCCAGCGAAAAGAAGCGGCGGGAGAGCTGCTGCACGCTGTGCTGCAGCTGGTCATCCACGCCGTGATTGATCAGGTAAAAGAAGCCGATATCGCGCGCGGCGTGGCGCAGGTCGGTAAGAAAAGCGGATTTCTCAGCGGGATCCGCGTAGCGCGCAAGATCGAGAATCGGCAGCGTGGTTGCGTTCATTGTGTTCTCCGAAGGCGGTGTGCGTATATTTTTGGCTATTCAGATTCAGGGTTCGGGGACAACAACAGCGCATAATCATTTCCTCAGTCAGGTGGTCAAACACAGCTTGCCCTAAGCGAAAATAATCAACCAATAACCTTCTTTTCTAATTTATGTCCGTCGGGGGGTCAGTGCTTTTGCGAATAGTAGATAAGGGCGATAGCGCGCTAAGTCCGCCTCGCGAGTTGCGCGGGGCGAAAGGAGTCAGTATGGTGTGCGCAATTTCTCAGGTATTTCAGGACAGGACATTATGCAGCCTTCAAAAGATCCCCTCCACGGCGTCACGCTTGAGGCGTTACTCAACGTACTGGTGGCGAAATATGGCTGGGCGGAGCTGGCAAAGCGCATCAATATTAACTGCTTTAAGAGCGATCCCAGCGTCAAATCCAGCCTGAAGTTTTTGCGCCGGACGCCCTGGGCGCGCAAGGAAGTGGAAGAACTCTATATTGATAGCCTGGAAGATATTGCCGATGAGCGGGAGGATATGCCGACCGACGGCCCGTGGGCGAACTGGCAAAGTAAGAAAGAACGGCAGTAGCCTGCCGCCGTTCCCGCTCTGCACTGAGGGGGAACGGCGCGATCTCAGACCAGCTTATTCCAGCCCGGCAGCCTGTTCGCTTTGCGGCGAATAAAATGGTGGCCAGCATCCAGCAGGCCATAAATCAGCCCCATCTGCAGGCAATTACGCAGAATTTGCGGCCACTCATCGGGTACGCTGCGCCAGTTCAGGAGCAGCATAATCGGGATGATGAGCAGGCTAAAGCCCGCTGCGGAAAGCAGGAAGTTGCTCCAGAACGGGTTGAATACCGGCGGCGGGACCTTCCAGCCGGCTTTCCATAACAGGCGGTATAGCGGGGGAACGTACTCACTCCGCCTCATATTTCGCTCCGCCATGAGCGCGAAGGCGCGGCTTTTTTTCTCATCAAAGTTCATGGTTATTCCTGCTGATAGACGACGCCTGCCTGCCTGCGCATCTGCCGCCACTTCACGGTGTGATAAATAAAATAGCCGGCGGCTAAAGGCAGCGTCAGCGGCATGACGATAAAAAGATATAGCGCGCCAATTCGGTGACCATCAATAACCTCAAACACGCGCGCTGAGGTCAGGCGGAGCAGCGTATCGTCAGCCCCTTTTTTCGCAAAGGGATACAGCAAAATAGAGACCCAGCCGAGCGCAATAAGCGGCCAGCCGACGGTATCGTATAAGTTGTAAATAAAAATACCGAAGAACAGAGCGCCACACGCCAGCTTACCGATAAACTCCGGACGCTTAATAAAAAGCACCGCCGGATGCACGATGCGGACCTTACTCTGCCGCGGCCTGCGGCTTCCCGTTTTCCGCGGTCGGCGGCGGCTGTTTTTTCTGCTCACGTTTTTGTTAGCTATCCTGATATATCCTGGGCGCACCGCGCATGCCCCATAGTGATATTAACCGGCGAATTGAGCAAATATAATTCAGCCGAGCTGCCAAAAAACGGGGGGGATATTCTGCCTATATCTCTTCCCCGGGTGAAATAGCGCGCAGGGCGCCGGGCGCCTGGCCGGTAATACGCTTAAACGCGCGGCTAAATGCGGCATGGGAGCTGTAGCCCAGCTTAAAGGCCACCTTTTCCAGGGCCTGGCCTTCATGGGAGATGTACTGAACCGCCAGCCGCATGCGTAATTCGGTCAGATAGCGCGCGGGCGTCGTGCCGGTCGCCGCCAGAAAGCGCTCGGCAAATACCGAACGCGAAGTTCCGGCCTCGCGGGCCAGGTCCTCAACCTTCCAGTTCACCCCGGGCTGCTGATGCATCACGTAGATAGCTCTCGCCAGCTTCGGGTCGCGCAGCACCTGCACCCAGCCGGTGGCGTTGCCGCAGCCGCACTCAACCCAGCCGCGAACGATCAGCGCCGCCACCACGTCCGCCAGCCGCGCGAGGATCCCCGCATAGCCCGCCTGGCGGGTGAGGGTTTCTCGCTCCATCGCCGCCAGCAGGGGCTGGATCTCCGGGCGGGTATTCAGCAGGCTGCTGACCATCATCACCTCCGGCATCGCCTTGACCAGCGGCTGCATACCGCCGAGCTCAAAGTCCATACAGCCGCTGAAAATAATGGCGTTGTCCTGCGACGGCTGCGGGCTCTCGTTTTTGATGCAGCACACCGTACTGCACACCGGCTCGGTAGGCAGCTGCTGTACGTTGACGATCTGCGCCCCGGCGTCGGACATCAGCGCGTGGCCGTCGCCGTTGGGGATAAACAGCGCGTCGCCGCTCTCCAGAGCCAGCTGCTGCCCGCTGGCCATGCGCAGCACAACCGGGCCGCGGCTGATGAAGTGAAACTGCGCCTTGCCTGGCACATAGCTGAACGCCACCCCGAACGGGCGGCCGGACTCAATGCGCCGGTAGTTGACGCCTGAAAGGCGCATGCCGCGCAGCAGCTCGCTGGTGAGATCGATGGCCTGATGGGTCATAACGCTATTCCCGGACGAATAATCAATAATGGCAGAGTATGCATCATAGATCGTCCGAAGAGAAGTTTCTAAGCTGTGTCGGATTGTTAACTGTTCTGGAGAGATGTATATGAGTTCCTGCATTGTAGCCGATGAGAGCCAGCTAAACGCCAAACCCGCATGGCGGGCCGTTTATGCGCTGGCGCTGGGCGTTTTCGGCCTGATTGTTGCAGAGTTTCTTCCCGCCAGTCTGTTAACGCCGATGGCGACAAGCCTGGGCGTAAGTGAAGGGATGGCGGGGCAGGCGGTGACCGCGACGGCACTGGTGGCGCTGGTGACCGGGCTGCTCATTACCCCGGCGACCAAAAATATCGATCGCCGCTGGGTGCTGATGTTTTTTTCGCTGCTGCAAATCATCTCCAGCATGATGGTCGCCTTTGCGCCCTCGCTGGCGTTTTTACTCCTCGGCCGCCTGCTGCTGGGGATTGCCATCGGCGGGTTCTGGTCAATGTCCACCGCGACCGCTATGCGCCTCGTGCCCGCCGCGTTTGTCCCCAAAGCGCTGGCCATCATCTTCTCCGCCGTATCGGTAGCGACCGTCGTGGCCGCGCCGCTGGGCAGCTATTTAGGCGGGATGATCGGCTGGCGCAACGTGTTTATCATCTGCGCGCTGCCGAGCCTGGTGGCCCTGTTCTGGCAGCTGTGGGTTCTGCCCTCCATGCGTCCGGAAAGCGCAGGCAGCTTTGCGACGCTGTTTAAGGTTCTGCGCCGGCCGGGGATGCTGGGCGGCATGCTGGCAACCATTTTGATTTTCAGCGGCCATTTCGCCTTCTTTACCTACCTGCGGCCGTTTCTGGAAACCGTCGCCCTGGCGAGCGTGGAGGGGGTTTCGCTGATCCTGCTGGGCTTTGGGCTGGCGAACTTTGTCGGGACCTCGATTGCCGGTTATTTACTGGCCCGCAGCCTGCGCATGACGCTGGCGATGGTGCCGTTGGCGATGAGCATTCTGGCGCTGATGATGGTGACCTTCGGCCATCTGGCGCTGCTTGACGGCCTGATGGTGGCCATGTGGGGCTTCGCCTTTGGCCTGGTGCCGGTGGGCTGGTCCACCTGGCTTGCCACCACGGTGCCGGATGAGGCCGAAAGCGCCGGGGGGCTGCTGGTTGCCTCCATCCAGCTGGCCATCAGCGCCGGGGCGGCCGGCGGCGGGGCGGTGTTCGACATCACCGGCGCCAGCGGCGTCTTCACCGGCAGCGGTCTGCTGCTGCTCAGCGCGATGGTCATTGTCCTGGTCGGCGTCCGGGTAAAGCCGGTGCCGAGCGGAGAGTAAAAATAAAAGCGCCTGCGGGCGCTTTTTTCGTTTCGCCGTCAGCCGGGGCGCTTCAGCGAGCGGCCGCTCGGCGCTTTTTTCTTTGCCGCCCTGGCGCCGCTTTTCCCCGCCAGCTCAACAAGACGCCTGAAGGTCGGGCACTCCATATGCGAAGGCGCCGGGCAGTCGGCGACGTGGCGAAGCGTATCGCGCAGGGCGGTGAGCTGCTGGATCTGGCGGTCGATGCGGTCGGCCTGCTGGTGAAGCCCGGCGCGCGGAAGGTCGGGAGAACCCTGTTTGCCGAACATGCTCGCGATCTCATCGAGCGAAAAGCCCGCCGCTTTGCCCATGGTGATGAGCTTCAGATGCAAAAGCACGTCGTGCGGAAACTGTCTGCGCAGCCCGTGCCGTGAAATCGACGCGATCAGGCCGATCTCTTCGTAGTAGCGCAGCGCCGAGGGCCTGATCCCGCTCAGGGCCGAAACTTCACCGATATCCAGAAATTTCATGCTTGACCTCAATTCGACTTGAAGTCGTAGCATGCGCCTGAACCGAATTTCCGGCAAGAGGGCAAGGCTATGGCACAGGTGGAATTACCGATCGCAACACACAAACAGGCGGCAATAACGGCGGCGCTCGCGCTCTGTATGCTGCTGGCCTCGCTGGGCACCAGCATCGCCAACATTGCGCTGCCCACGCTGGCCGCGGCCTTTTACGCCTCTTTCCCGCAGGTGCAGGCGGTGGTCACCGTCTATCTGGCGGCGCTGACGATCTCGGTGCTCGCTGCCGGTCGCCTCGGCGACAGATGGGGGCTGAAGCGCATGCTGATGGTCGGGCTCGGCCTGTTTATCGCGACCTCACTGCTCTGTAGCCTGGCCGCCAGCCTGTGGTTTTTAACCGCGGCCCGGGCGCTGCAGGGGGCGGGAGCCGCTTTCCTGATGACGCTAAGCATGGCCCTTATGAGACAGGCCGCCGGGAAGGATCGCATCGGCCGGGCGATGGGGCTGCTGGGAACCACCTCGGCGCTGGGTACGGCGCTCGGTCCCTCCCTCGGCGGGCTGCTGATAGCCTGGGCGGGATGGCGCAGCATTTTCTGGGTTCAGCAGCCGATCGCCTGCCTGGCACTGCTGCTGGTGTTTATCGTCCTGCCGGCCGATCGCCGCGCGCGCGGCGAGGCGCAAACAGGCCAGCGTCCGGTGCCGATCGGGCGTCTGGCGCCCTGGCTGCTGGTCAATCTTTTGGTGGCCGCGGTGATGATGGCTACCCTGGTGGTGGGGCCGTTCTATCTCGGCAGCGCGCTTAATCTGAGCACCGCGGAAGTGGGCTGCGTGATGGCCATCGGCCCGGTGGTCTCTATCTTTTGCGGCGTGCCGGCCGGCCGCCTGGTTGACGGCTGGGGAACCCGCCGCACGCTCTACGTGGGGCTGATCCTGCTGACGGCAGGGGCCTTTATGCTGGCAGAGCTGCCGAACCGGACGGGCATTATCGGCTACGTGCTGTCGGTTATGGTTCTGACCCCCGGCTACCAGCTTTTTCAGGCCGCCAACAATACCGCCGCGCTGCTCGAGGCGATGCCGGGCCAGCAGGGTACTGTTTCAGGACTGCTCAGCCTTGCGCGGAATATGGGGCTGATCGCCGGCGCGGCGGTAATGGGAAGCGTTTTTTCGTTTGCCGCCGGCACGCAGGACCTCGTTCACGCTCCGGCGTCGGCCATCGGCGGCGCCATGCGGTTCACCTTCCTGCTTGCCCGCATCATGATGACCGCCCCTATCGGCATCGTGCTCCCCTGGCGCCTGAAACAATAGCCCTCTCCTTGCGCGGCAATCCCGCCGCGGC
>NZ_JAQGFU010000184.1:0-8747 GCF_030078455.1 Klebsiella sp. Ech2A
GCGCCGTGGCGGGAACAGGTCAGCGCGGTGCGCGTATTTGCCGGCGAGCCGCTTCCGGCACCGGATAATGATACGGTGGCGGTGATCACCGGCTCCTGGGATATGGTGACGGATCGCCTGGCGTGGAGCGAGATGACCGCGGAGTGGATCCGCGCCGCGATGACCATCGAGATGCCGCTGTTTGGCGTCTGCTACGGTCATCAGCTGATGGCCCACGCCCTGGGCGGCGAGGTGGATTACCATCCGGCCGGGCGCGAAACCGGGAGCAAAACCATTTCGCTCTCCGCCGCTGGCCTTGACGATAGCCTGATTGCCGACCATCCCGAGCCCTTCAGCGCCCACCTGACGCACCTGCAAACGGTGACCAAACTGCCGCAGGGAGCGACGGTGCTGGCCTCGTCCGAGCACGATCCGCATCAGATCGTTCGCTACGGCGCCCACGCGCTGTCGACCCAGTTCCACCCCGAAATCACCCCGGAGATTGCCCGCTCGCTGATTTACTACCGCCAGGCGGTGCTGCGCAGCGAGGGGATTGACCCGGACAGGCTGAGCGGTGCGGTTGAGGAGAGTCCGGTAGCCTCGGCGATTTTGACCCGCTTTGTCGCTCACTATCTGACCCCGGATCGCCGAACGGCTTAAGCCTGCGGCGCTTTCTCCTGCAGCCAGGCAGCCGTTTCGCAAAGAATTTCGTCCGAGAGCGCCGAATCGCTGGTCATTCGCGCCAGAATCACCGCCCCGACCATCGCCGACCAGCTGCCGATGGCCGCGCGGCGCCTCGCCGCGTCATCTTCCCCGTTAACGGTCCTGCTCAGATTGGCTATCTGCTGCTTCAGCCCGGCGGTCATTTCGCTCCGCGCCGGCTCTGACTGGCGGATGGGGCCGGCAGCCAGCGCCGCCAGCGGGCAGCCGCTGGCAAAATTGTCCCGATGCTCCGGGGAGAGGTAGCGTTCTATTTGCGGCGCGCTGCCGTTTTCAACGGCGCCGCTCGCCGCCTTCAGCTCCGCAAGGGTCAGAGCGATCAGCTCATCCTTCGATTTGAAGTAGCCGTAAAATCCGCCGTGGGTAAGACCCGCTGATTTCATGATATCGGTGACCGTGACCGCATCAAAACCCCGCTCGCGAAACAGACGACCGGCGGCGGCAAGGATTGTCTGCTTATTCTCTTCGACCTGTTTTCTGCTCACTCTCATGGCGTTATCCCGCGCTGAAAATTATTTATGATGACCATCATATAACATTATTTACAGCATACCCAGCCTGTGACATTATTCATGACGACCATCATGTATAAATCCAGGGGAGTACAGAATGAGCAGCAAATCAACCGTACTGGTAACCGGCGCATCGACCGGGATTGGCGCAGTCTACGCCGAACGCTTTGCCCAACGCGGCCACGATCTGATTCTCGTCGCGCGCAATACCGAACGCCTTACCGCGCTGGCCCAGCGTCTGCGCAGCGAGGCCGGGGTGCAGGTGGACATTTTAGCCGCCGATCTGACGAACAATGACGACGTTGCCACCGTCGAGCAGCGTCTGCGGGAAGACGCGCGCATCGGCGTGCTGATCAACAATGCCGGCACCTCTATTCCCGGCGACTTCCTCAGCCAAAGCAGCGAGGAGATAGCCCGGCTGATTGCCCTCAACGTGACGGCGGTGACCCGGCTGGCTCATGCTATCACACCCCGACTGGCGGCCGCGGGGGAAGGGGCGATTGTCAACATTGCCTCGGTTGTCGGGCTGGCTCCGGAAATGGGCCTGACCGTGTATGGCGCAACCAAAGCCTTTGTGCTGTTTCTCTCTCAGGGGCTCAACGTCGAGCTGGCCGCGAAGGGGATTTACGTCCAGGCGGTGCTGCCGGCGGCGACCCGCACCGAGATTTGGCAGCATAGCGGCAAAGACGTGGATGCCATTCCCGGCCTGATGGAGGTGGATAAGCTGGTGGACGCGGCGCTGGTTGGTTTCGATCGCCGGGAGCGGGTCACCATTCCGCCGCTGCATGACGAAGCGCAATGGAACGCCATGAATGCGGCGCGCCAGGCGATGCTGCCCGGTTTCGCGCAGTCGGAACCGGCACCGCGCTACCGCGCCTGACTCCTTCTCGTGACGTTGTCACCTAAACGTCAGCCCATTCAGCGCCTCCGCCATCAGCTGTCCAAGCATCGCGCAGGCGGGGGCGTTGCGCGCCTGCAGCGGATTCTCTTCGAGGCCGATGGCGAGGCTGCCGGGCGATGGCAGCAGCCCGCCGGCGGAACGCAGGTTCTGCGGCATGCCGATTTTGGTTCGCACCGTCAGCCCTAATCCGGCCTGCACCGCCGCCCAGACCCCGCTGAGGCTATGGCTTACAAACATCACCTGCCACGCAATGGCCGCCGCATCAAGCGCAGCGATAGCCCTGGAGCGCATCAGGCACGGGCTTTCAAACATCACCAGCGGCAGCGGTTCGCCGGCGGCCAGCAGGGCGGCGACGTCGAGGTCCGGATGATAAATCCACTCCAGCGGGCACTGGCCGAAGGTGTGCCCGGCGTTGTCGGTTTGCCACAGCAGCGCCATATCCAGCGTGCGTTCGGCCAGCGCCTGACGCAGGGGCAGATTGCGGTCCACCCTGGCGACGATCCGCAGCTGTGGGTGGTGGCGCTTAAACTGGCCGAGGATCCCCGGCATCAGGGATTCGCCAAAATCCTCCTGCATCCCGATGCGGATTTCACCGCTCAGCCGTTCGCCTTTGAGGGCGCGCAGGGTCTCATCGTTGAGCTCGAGCATGCGTCGGGCATAGCCCATCAGCTTTTCGCCCTCGGCGGTGAGCGCCAGGTGGCGGCCCTGTTTCACCACCAGCCCGGCGTCGCACTGCATCTCCAGCTTCTTAAGCTGAGCGCTGACCGCCGAGGTGGAGCGCGACAGGCGCACCGCCGCCTGGGCAAAGCTGCCGCATTCGATCCCGGTCACAAAGGTGCGTAGCGCATCGAGATCCAGCGCCGGCGTGAGCTTTTCCATAATCATCCTCTTATTCAGGACGATGACTCCTGAATTATTCGATTTTCAGGAAGGTACTGTGGCACCACACTGGCCCCAACGTCAATATTACCTTCCGGAGCTACCATGATCGTTATGCAATACCGTTTTACGCTGCCCGCCGACTACGACATGTCGATTATTGAGCGCCGCATTGCCGACGGCGGCGCAAAGCTGGACGGCTTTCCCGGCCTGGTATTTAAAACCTATCTTTATTCCCGCCGCGATGACCGCGCGATGCCCGCGGCGGAGAACCGCTACGCGCCACTGTACGTCTGGCAAGACGCCGGGGCGGTGGCGCGCTTTCTGCAGAGTCCCGGTTTTGCTCGCCTGTGCGAGGACTTTGGCTGGCCGCGCATTGAAAGCTGGCTGGCGCTGCGGGTCCCGGAGGTCGCGGAGGTGATGAACAAGCCCTGGCTGAGCGTTGAAAAACGCGCCATTGCGCCGTTCAGCGATCTGGCAAACCTCGACCTGCAGGGGTCGCTCTGCGCGTGGGACGTGAGCCGCTGGCGGCTGATGGAGGTGAGCTTTGGCGATGCGCCGTCGGCGGCAGGAGAGAGCTATCGCATCGGCTACGTGGCGCGAGGAGAGGCGTAAAAAAAGCCGATAGGGTGAGCTATCGGCTTTCGGGAGGCTAACGTCCCGGGCGGGGCGGCAAGGGGCGCAACCCCGGATCGGGCGCAGGTGCCGTCATCCGGGCGTTCAGCTTACTTTGCCAGCACTTCCTGGGCGGTGCGTTCAACCAGGTTCAGCAGCACCTTCACGTCATCAAGGGTGACGATTGGGTTCAGCAGCGTCAGCTTCAGGCAGGTGACGCCGTTGTGCTCGGTGACGCCGACGTTGGCGCGACCGGAGTCCAGCAGCGCGTCGCCGATGCGCTGGTTGAGCAGGGCGATGGCGGCATCGTCGCTGCCCGCGGTCTGCTGCGGGCGAGAACGGAACAGCACGCTTGCCAGCTGCGGCTCCATCACCAGCTCCAGCGTCGGCTGGCTGGCAACATATTCAGCGACGTTTTTCGCCATCGTCACGCCGTGATCGATAATTTCCGCGTACTGCTTCTGCCCCAGCGCTTCCAGCGCCATCCACAGCTTCAAGGCGTCGAAGCGGCGGGTGGTCTGCAGCGATTTGGACACCAGGTTCGGTACGCCGTTTTCTTCATCGAACTCGGAGTTCAGGTAGGCCGCCTGATAGCGCATCAGCTCGTAGTGGCGCGCGTCTTTTAGCAGGAACGCGCCGCAGCTGATGGTCTGGAAGAACTGCTTGTGGAAGTCCAGGGTGATGGAGTCCACGCACTCAATGCCGTCCAGATAATCGCGGTAGTGCTCGGAAAGCAGCAGCGCGCCGCCCCAGGCCGCGTCCACGTGCAGCCAGATCTGATACTCCGCCGCAATCCCGGCAATCACGCGCAGCGGGTCGATAGCCCCCGCGTCGGTGGTGCCCGCGGTCGCCACGATCGCCATGATCTGCTCGCCGTTGGCCTGCGCTTCGGCAATTTTCGCCTTCAGGTCTTCGACGTCCATGCGGGCAAAGCGGTCGGTTTTGACCAGCGTGACCGAACGGTAGCCGAGGCCCATCAGCGCCATGTTCTTCTGCACCGAGAAGTGGGCGTTTTCAGAACAGAACACTTTGTACTTACGAATATCGCCCGGCAGACCATCCTGCTGAATCGAGTGACCCTGGCGGGCGAAGAATGCATCGCGCGCCAGCATCAGGCCCATCAGGTTGCTCTGGGTGCCGCCGCTGGTAAATACGCCAGCGTCGCCTGCCCGGTAGCCCACCCGGGCGCGCAGCCACTCGATCAGCTTCATCTCGATGATGGTGGCTGACGGGCTTTGATCCCAGGAGTCCATGCTCTGGTTGGTGGCGTTAATCAGCACTTCCGCCGCCTGGCTTACCACCAGGCTTGGGCAGTGGAGATGCGCCACGCACTGCGGGTGATGCACCGACAGGCTGTCTTTCAGGAAGTACTCGATCGCACGCTCAATCGCCGCCTGGTTGCCCAGACCCTGTTCGGTGAACTCAAGGGTAATGCGCTCGCGCAGCTCGGCGACGCTTTTGCCTTGATACATCTCAGGCTGCTGCAGCCACTGGGCGACGGCCTGGCTGGTCTGAGCGATAACCTGCTGGTACGCCTCAATGCTCTGCGGCGAACCGGCAAGGATCGGATTCAATTGGGACATGGCGGTCACTTACTCCACTCAGACCGGTTTTACGCCGGCGGCCAGCAGGGCCTGTTCAAATTTGTCGAAGAAAATTTCCAGCTCAGCGTCGCTGATCAGCAGCGACGGCAGCAGGCGCAGGACGCAGCCGTTACGGCCGCCGCGCTCAAGGATCAGGCCCGCTTCGAAGCATTTTTTCTGCAGCAGGGCAGAGAGCGCGCCGTCTGCCGGGTAGCAGCCCATATGATCCTGAGCTTCGTTCGGCTTCACGATTTCGATGCCGATCATCAGACCGAGACCGCGAACGTGGCCGATGACCGGGTAGCGTTTCTGCATGTCGGCCAGCTTGCCTTTCAGCCACTCGCCCTGGGCCGCCACTTTACCGGCGATGTCGTTCTCTTTCAGGTGACGCAGGGTGGTCAGGCCGGTAGCCATCGCCAACTGGTTGCCGCGGAAGGTGCCGGTATGGTGGCCAGGTTCCCAGGCGTCAAACTGCTTCTTGATACCGAGAACGGCCAGCGGCAGACCGCCGCCGACGGCTTTTGACATCACGATGATGTCCGGCTCAATGCCCGCGTGCTCGAAGGCAAACAGCTTGCCGGTACGCGCGAAGCCGGCCTGGACTTCATCGATAATCAGCAGAATGCCGTGTTCCTGAGTCACTTTACGGATGCGCTGCAGCCACTCGACCGGCGCCGGGTTCACGCCGCCTTCGCCCTGAACGGCTTCAAGGATCACCGCCGCAGGCTTGCGTACGCCGCTTTCAACGTCGTTGATCAGGTTTTCGAAGTAGTAGGTCAGCGCCTTCACGCCGGCTTCGCCACCGATACCCAGCGGGCAGCGGTACTGATGCGGATACGGCATAAACTGCACTTCCGGCATCATGCCGTTAACCGCTTCTTTCGGCGACAGGTTGCCGGTCACCGACAGCGCGCCGTGGGTCATCCCGTGGTAGCCGCCGGAGAAGCTGATAACCGAAGAACGGCCGGTGTATTTTTTCGCCAGCTTAAGCGCCGCTTCAACGGCGTCGGCGCCGGAAGGGCCGGTGAACTGCAGGCAGTATTCTTTACCTTCGCCCGGTAATAAAGAGAGCAGGTATTCGGAGAAGCGATCTTTTAACGGAGTTGTCAGATCGAGGGTATGTAACGGCAAGCCGCTGGTAATGACACTTTGGATGCTCTGCAGCACGTCAGGATGGTTATGGCCAAGCGCCAGGGTTCCTGCACCGGCAAGGCAGTCCAGGTACTGTTTGTTATCCGCATCGGTCAGCCATACGCCTTCCGCTTTGGTAATCGCGAGCGGCAGCTTGCGCGGGTAGCTTCTGACGTTCGATTCGAATTCGGCCTGACGGGCCAAAAAGGTTTCGTTGTTTGCGTCCAATAAATCTGCACTTAAAGTATCAATACGGACTTTATCCGTCATCATATCACTCCCACAACCAGGGTTACGGTTGAACTCTGGTTGAATAATTGGTTTAAGAAAATGAATCGCCATTCATAAAGCGCGCACAATATATGGCTTTTTAAATCCGCATTCAATGTTTTATTTATTGCGCTATTTTTACGCTATTTTTACATTGTTAAATTTAATGTTAACTGATTGATTAATAACGAGTATTATAACATTCACAAAACCATAAAAAGTGTAATTATTAGTGTGGATTTATGCCTTTCTTTATTACCGCTTCGTTGATGCTGCCGGTGGAAATAGTTCCGCCGGCAGTAAGGTTACTCAATGTAGTTCGATAGCGTACTGCGATAAAGGTGTGATTTTTTTAACCAACTTGTTGTTAAACAAAAACTGTTCGTAGGCTTCGTAGCGCGGCTTGTCCAGCGCCGCGGGGTCGCTGGCGAACAGCGGTATCGTTTTGAGCCACGCCTGCTTGTTGAGTTCGGTATTGAGCTCAGGGTGAGCGGCGGCGAAAGCCTGCCACGTCTCCTGCGGGTGAGCGCGCAGCCAGGTCACGCCTTTTTGCAGCGCAACGAGGAATTTTTTGATCTTCTCCGCGTGCGCTTCATCGCGGTTGGCGACAATCACCAGCTCGTCGTAGGCCGGCACGCCGTAATCCTCGACGTTCATCACCTGCGGATCTTTGCCCTGCAGCTTCAGCTCCAGCGCCTCAATATTGCGATAGCCGCCGATAACCGCGTCAACCTGGCCGGCAAGCAGGGCGCTGGTCAGCTGGAAGTTAACGTTAATCAGCTTGATACTTTGCGGGTCGATATGCGCCGACTGCGCCATGGTCGCCAGCGTCGCCTGCTCGATGCCGCTCACCGAGTAGCCCACCTTTTTCCCCTTCAGGTCGGCCGGGGTTTTGATGTCCTTGTCCAGCGCAATAATGGTGTTGAGCGGCGAGTTAATCAGCGTCCCGACGCGCACCAGCGGCAGCCCCTCATCGGCGAAAAAATGCACCTGCGGCTGATAGGTGATGGCGAGGTCGGCCTGGCGAGCGGCCACCAGCCGCGGCGGTAGCGCCGGATCGGATGGCGGAATGATTTTGACGTCGAGCCCCTGTTCCTTAAAGGCGCCAATCTGTTCCGCCACCATAATCGGCGCGTGATCCGGGTTGATGTACCAGTCCAGCACCAGGGTTAGCTTCTCGTTCGCCGCGGCGTGTCCGCTGATAAGCGCGCTAAGGGCCATCCCGGCAAAAATACGTTTACTCATGGTATTCCTTATTATCCGTACAGGTCATTATTCCGGCGTCCAGTCGATCAGCCGATGCAAGAAAGCGTCAACCGCCAGCCACAGCAGGACGGTCAGCAGCACTAAAATAAAGAGGGCCGCAAAGCAGATGTCGGTCTGCAGCCGGGCGTTGGCGTTGAGCATGACGTAGCCGAGCCCTTCGGCAGAGCCCACCCATTCGCCGATGATGGCGCCAATCGGCGCGACGGCGGCGGCCATCCGCAGGCCGGATCCCAGCGCCGGCAGCGCGGCCATCAGCCGCACGTGGCGCAGCTGGGCGCCAAAGGAGGCGCCCATCGTGCGGGCCAGATCGAGATAGTCATGATTGACCCGCCGCAGGCCGTCAAAGAACGCGGAGGTGACGGGGAAGAAGATCACCAGCACCGCCATCATCACCTTGGCGCTCATCCCGAAGCCAAACCACAGCACCAGCAGAGGGGCGAGCGCGAACACCGGGATGGCCTGGCTGGTCAGCACCAGCGGCATTAGCCAGCGCTGCAGCCGCGGCGAAATAATCATGCACAGCGCCAGCACCACGCCGAGCAGGACCCCGAGCAGCAGCCCGCTGACAATTTCGCTCAGCGTCACCAGGGTATGCCAGCCGAGATACGCCCGGTTGAGCCACAGGGCGCTGGCGACCGCCGAGGGAGAAGGAAGCAGGAAGGCGGGGATCCCGCTGCGGGTCACCAGCCACCAGACCAGCAGCAGGCCGCTAAATACCACCGCGCCGCGAAAGAGTTTGCCCCTCATCCGTCGGCCCTCATTAGCTGCTGCAGCAGCTCCGCCTGGCTGGCCAGCAGCGCGGGATCGTCCGCCGCGCGCGGCGGCAGGCCGGTCAGATGGTGCGAATCGTCGATCCCGCCCGCAGACGGAGAAAGCACCAGCAGGCGGGGG
>NZ_JAQGFU010000185.1:0-8736 GCF_030078455.1 Klebsiella sp. Ech2A
TCCAGAAGTAGTCGTTGATCCCCTGCTGCGGACGCTGGTGGAAGTCGCGACCGGCCCAGATATAGGCGTTGGGGTTTGATTCGAGGACGTTAGTGACGCCGACGTAGGCCTTTTTCAGGTTAACTTCGTCGCTCCAGTGGTCGAACATGACGTTAATATCCCAGATAGCGCCCTGGCTGCTCTTAAAGGCTTTGGTAATCTGGAATTCGCCGCCGTTACCTTCGTTGCCGAGACGGCCGATTGCCGACGCGCCGTTGTAGGAGCCGTCGACGCCGACGAACTTCTGGTCGCCGGTCTGGAACTGGGCGCCGTAGCGGGCGTAGCCGCTAAACTTCAGGCCGAATGGAATGGCCATATCCGGCGAGGCTGCGGTGGTCTGTGGGTTGGTGATGACATCCACCTTTTTATCGGCGGCGGCATCGATTTTGGCCTGACGGTCGGCCAGCGCTTTATCCACGGCTTTCGCCACAATGGCGTCGATTTGTTCCTGCGTAAATTCTTGTGCCATGACAGAGGAAAGCGGGCACAGCGCGGCAATAGCCGCCACGGCTAATGGCAGTTTTTTTATAGTTTTCATGGTTATCTCAAATTAATTATATTTTCAGACAATAACCATCCCGTTCTGGGGTAAATTGAAAAGATACCGCCAAAACAAGCTGATTTTATTTTTATTTGCGCAGAGGTACAGTTAAATAAATCGGGTAATAGGCTTCCCCCTATTCGATATAATTAAATATCAGCATGGATATCGATGAATAGTCTGTTGCAATAATCCACGCACGAACAAAAATGATGGAGGCTCGACATCTGCAGCACGGTCAAGGTCATAGACTGCCGTATTTTGCTTACAACCTTGCCGCTCTGCCAGGTCTACCCTGGTGCGCCATCGCATCCCACGGCAGATATCTGGCATTCTCTATCACGCGCTGACGTAAGGCGGGCAGCATTCATCAGCGGCCCCCCTTTCTTCACGACAGTAAGCGGATATTCCGTTAATTATTTAATTAGAGCGTAATTCCCCTGCGTCCCAGCCATAATGACCAGTTGGCGTTAATGAATCACCGAGCTCCTGATAAGCGAAATCATAAAAATCTGCGCTGACCTCATAGCCAGAGTAGTCGACTGCCGCCAGGCCAACGAATGCCCCGGTAAAGAACCCGCCATAGCTTTGCAGGACATAATCGTCTGAAAGTATTGCGGCATCCAGCGTGACCGGAATTTGAGCGAAGCTGATCCCGTCAAAGCTATATTCATAGCTGTACGTTTGCTTGCGAACTTTAGTGCGGAACCAGACATACTCGGTACCTTCGGGGATCTTGATGGCATCATCTTTTAAATAAGAGGTGTATTTGCCGCGATTATTTTCACCTATTTCGATGACTGAGCCATTAATTTCATTCCAGGTGATGAACACAAAGCTCCAGTGGCGATCGTTATAGAAATTCGTTAACCCCGCCATTTGTTGATAGCTGAATGGGTTAAATTTGACCTTAACCTGGGCATCAAAATAGAAGGCTTGCCAACGTCGGGCAATAAGCGACAGGTCATGGGTATTCGCTAAAGAACCCTGACCAATCAACGTCAGCTTGCCATCGCCTGTGGTACCCATTTTTTTGGTGAACGGAACGCGGAGCGTATTCCAGTTGCGATCGAGGGTCGGCGTTGTAAAGGCATCATGCTGACTGTGATCTGTTGCGCTTTCGGTGTAAATGGCATCCTCCGGGCCTTCAACAAACGTTTTTCCACCGTGGCCGCCTTCAACGCGCGGCCAGCCCTCTTCATCCCAGTACACTTTTTGGATCGACGTTTCTCTGCCCAGCGTTGACCAGCCGCGAGGATCGTAGACAGACTCGCCTGGACGATTCCACGGACGCGCGCAGAGCGAAGCGTAATACCATTCACCAGCAGGCGTTGACACCAAAGAGCCGTGGCCCTGCTTCTGGATGTAGCTGTCCGGCGTATCGACGTTGGTTAGGAAAACTTCCCCCGGTGCCGTGGTAAAACTGTGGGCATCTAAGGTCTTAGAACGCGCGACAACCTCCTGATGGGTGAATACGGTCCCTCCCTGAGCGGCGAAAAGATAGTAATATCCGTTCAGTTTGTAGAGATGCGGCCCCTCGACAAGCGCAACGGCAGTGCCGCGATAGAGAGTTCGTGCTGTTTCCGGTTTTAACTTTAATGTCGTGGTATCAAGCTCAGTTAACGTAATGCCATCGAACGGGTGATGATATTCTCGATGGTCCCAGGTTTGCTGAACGATATATTTACGCCCGTCATCGTCATGGAACAGTGAAGCATCGAAGCCGACGCCATTGAGTTTGACAGGATCCGACCATGGGCCACGAATATCCGTCGCGGTGGTCAGATAGTTGGTCATGTCTTTAAAGGCACCTTCCGTGACTTTCACATCCGTATACACTAGCCAGAATTTGCCATCAGCATAAGAAAGAGCCGGAGCCCAGATGCCACCTGATGAAGGGTTACCTTTCATATCTAACAGCGCGGTTGTGGACAAGGGACTGGGGAGAAGATCCCAGTGCTGCAGGTCCTTTGACTCATGTAAACGCACGCCAGGAAACCACTCAAATGTAGAGTTTGCGATATAGTAGGTGTCATCTACACGAATAATACTGGGGTCCGCATTAAATCCAGGTAACACCGGGTTTTGAATAAGCGTCATAGCAATCTTCCTTTATATAATTCTCTAATTTAAATTTTTGCAATTTAATTCAAACTTTAACTATACCCGTACCTCGTCAAGCTGACGGTTGATCTCTGTGACGTTTTTATCTGAGATAGGATAGAGTTGAATGACGATCATCGAAACAACGGATAAAGCAATCGGGATCCACACCGCTGTCATAATAATTCCATCGATAGCATTGGCACTTTGTTGAGCACCGGTTTCGCTAAAGCCATACGCAGCCAATAACCATAAGGGAATCGCGCCGCCAATAGTAAACCCAATCTTGAAGAAGAGGCCCATGATCGCATTAATAATCGCCGCATTGCGCTTGCCGGATTTCAATTCGCCATAGGCAATCACTTCCGGGACCAGCGCCCACATAAAGCCCGTCGCCGAGGTTAAGCCCCATTGTTTAATGAACGTGGCGATGTAGGCGAGCCACAGGGCGTCATGCATGCCTTCGCGTGACCAAACGTAAGTCAACAACTCACCCACAATAAACATGGCAAGGAAAAGATGGAAGAACCCTTTTTTGCCAAAAATTTTCTTGAGTTTGGGCCAAAAAACAGGAAAGACAATGCCCGGAATTGAGGCGATAAGCCCCACCGCCCCCATCCATTCTGAATGGCCAACAACAAACTGATTAAAGAAACCGTTCACCGTGTTCATGAAGAACATGAAGGTAAAGGCCAGCATGAAAAACAGCCCCAGAATAACAAGCGGTCGGTTATTTTTCAGCTCAAGAAATAGATCGGTTGTTTTTACGTTGGCCGTTTGCTCTGCCGTCGCGACCACCCGCTCCCTGGTAAATTTATAACAGAAGAAAAGTGCCGCGGCGCCTAGTACCATATAAACTGAGTACACGCCAAACCACGCGTAATTGGCGGATGGATCGGTATAGTTCCCCATATTGAGTTCAAAGCCAAAAAAGCCGGTATCCTTAAGGCTTCGATCTTTGGGCGAAGCGATTTGTACAAACATCGGGAACAGGGTATAGACAAGCAGGTTCGCACTGTTTGCCAGCATCATTCGGGTACTGGTCAGTTTATCAATGGACTCAGGATCGCGCGTCAATGACGCGTTAAGAGAACCATAGGGAATATTCACCACTGAATAGACTAAATCCAGTGCCAAATAAATAATAAAGGCAAAAGGAACGGAACCCCGGACGCCAGGAATAGGAGCAAACAGCAATGCGGAAAGAATAACGAGCGGAATACCCGCTCTTAAAAGCCAGGGGCGATATTTACCAGCACTTGAACTTCTTCTGTCAACGTAGGTCCCGACCATCGGATCCCAAAAAACGTTAACTATGCGGACAAAAAGAAATATAAACCCGGCCGTAGCGGTGCTGATGGTATTTACCGTCAGCATGTGTAGAGCAAGAAAACCGCCAATTGTACCAAAGACGAGGTTTTGCGCAAAATCCCCCATTCCATAACCAATGCGCTCACCCCGCGTTAATTTGTGGTACTCGTCATGCCGATTTTGAATTATGTCTTTACGCATTCTAATCAGGTCTCCGATTGTTTTTGTAAATGTGAAGCACTTTTTGACACAGATAACCGCGGAGAATCTATTGCGTTTTTATATTAATTAGTTACGTTTTTTTACTTTTGTGATCATTAAAACGCAGGTTTTCTTAGTCCACGCAACAAAAATATGGACCTGGTCTCCCCAATGTCCGGGCAGGACGTATGTACACGACAAAACCGGCATTTTATTTCAGCGCCGGTCAGCGCCTGCCGAAAGCTGAATTCTACATGACCGTCAGCGGGGGGAATACATGACTCGACTTTTTGCGAGATTGCTCACATTTGAGCAATCTCTTAATCGGCGAATGAAATAACGTAATTGATCAACCGATGATGAAAAATAGAGGATAGCCGCAGCTATTGACCTTCCGCGCCCTGAATGATGGAGTTCATTGTGCAAACTTATTTCGATCGACTCGACGGCGTACGTTTTGCAGTCCCTAAGGCAACAAACCCGCAGGCTTTTCGCCATTGCGGCCCGGATGAAATTGTGCCGGCAAACGGCCGGCAGAGCATCGGCGCTTTGCCGCCTGGTATTGGCACATCTTGTGCTGGAAATGGAGCTGGCCGGGTTTACCCCGGTGAGCTCGTTTAATCCGTACTGGGACGTGAGCGGGCGCACCTTTGCCGATGACGATGGCTATCGGGTGGTCCTGCAGAACAGATCCTGGTCATCGGTCTGGAATCAACGCGTAGAGCCGCTCAGCCCGCACGGTTTGTGCCTCTGTTCAGCAGCGCCAGCGCGACGGCGGCGGAGAGCGCAACGGCAGCCGCGCTCGCCAGATAGACGGCGTTAATGCCCCATTTTCCCGCCAGGGCGCCGGCCAGCGGAGCGGTTATCCCTAAAGAGACATCAAGGAAAGCAACGTACGCCCCCATTGCCAGACTGCGGGTTTGCGGAGGAGCGCGGCGTACGGCTTCCACGCCAAATCCGGGAAAAGCCAGCGAGTAGCCAAAGCCGGTAAGCGCCGCGCCAAGATAGGCCAGGGAAGCCGTATCGGCTCGCCAGATAAACAGCTGACCCACGGCCTCAATCACCACGCAGATCAGCGCAACCCTTGCGCCGCCCAGCTTATCGGGCAGATGACCGAAGGCAACCCGCGCGGCGATAAAGGCCAGGCCGAAAGCGGTAAAGGCCAGCGAGGCGTTCCCCCAGCTGTGGGCGGTAAACAGCAGCGCGATAAACGCTTCGATAACGCCGAAGCCGACGCTGCACAGGGCGAGGCCTAATCCCGGCTTCCAGACGGCGCTAAGGACGGTATAGAACGAGGTTTTCTCCGTCGCCAACGGGGCAACGCCGCGAACTCTGGCAATGGCCAGCAGAGCAATAAAGGGGACCAGCAGCACGGCAAGCGACAGGCCAAAGAAGCCGCCCCAGGCGTTAAAGGCCACCCCGAGCGGAGCGCCTGACGCGTAGGCGCCGTACATCGCAATCCCGTTCCAGGACATCACTTTACCGGCGTTTCGCGGGCCCACCAGCCCGATTCCCCAGCCATCGCGCCGGTCACCAGCAGGCTTTCGCCCAGCGCCAGCACGATGCATCCGGCCAGCAGGATCCACACGCTAACGCCGGGGCTGGTCGTAAACAGCAGCGAGAGCAGATACAGGATCCCGGACCCGGCCGTCACCAGCAGGCCGATAACCATCGCGCGTTTCGCGCCGTGGATATCGGCAAAGTTGCCGGCCCAGGAGCGCGAAAGCAGCGCAGCCACGAACTGCGATCCGATGACCAGCCCCACCACCAGCGTACTCTGCCCCAGCGTACCGTGCAGATGCAGCGGTAATACCGGCAGCTGCATGCCAATAATCAGGAAACCAATATAAACCGATATCACAATCGGCAGTAAGGTCAGGAACACGGACCTGACCTGCGGTACGGTGTGAGTCAACGCCGCGGAAGTTTGATTTTGTTGTTCAGTCATAAGTGAATTCATTCAATGCGGGGATAAATAGCGGGCCGAAGGGCGTCCTCCCCTTCGGCTCTTGTGCCCTGTTGCGGGCTCTTTTTCATCTCGTACGCAGCGAGAGCTCAACGTCATCCGCAAAGGGCACGGACAGGTAACCGTGTTGCGGATCGCGCACGTACTCCAGATATTCGGCGCTGTAGTCGGCGTTATCGGCGATGATAAGCGCGCCGGGGCGCAGACGGCTTTCGAGGAGCGCCAGAATCTCCGGATACAGCGCTTTGGCGCCGTCCAGCAGCACCATATCGATGGTCTCCGGCAGATTCTGCGCCAGGGTTTGCAGCGCATCGCCTTCGCGAACATCGACCAGGGCATCAAGCCCGGCCTCTTTCAGGTGCTCGCGGGCCCGCAGCACCTTATTCGGCTCAAACTCGCTGGTTATCAGCAGGCCGCCGCCGTTATCCTTCAGCGCGGCGGCCAGATGGATCGCGGAAATACCAAACGAGGTCCCGAACTCCACAATATGCTGCGCGCGAATGCTGCGGGCCAGCATATAGAGCAACGTCCCGGTCTCCGCGGCGACGGGGAGCCAGAGATCCTTCAGATGACCATAAAGCTCGCGATATTCGGTTTTGCTGGTCATCATCCGCTCGCGGTCGGCGCGAGGAATGCCGGAGAACGCCGCGCTTGCGGCCCCGTTTGCCTGTTTAAACAGGCGTTCCAGTAATGCCGCCAGCGGCGCGGAGGTCAGCGTGGTTGACATAATTAATCCTTCAGAAGTTGTGTGGTTTACGCCTGCGGCATAAAATGCGAATGATTCGTCATCTTTTAAAGAATACGATCAATTATTCGCATTAACTATTCGCGTTCCGACTCGGGAGAGAAGCGTCATGTCACCTGCTAAAAGCAAGTTGATTTCATTGAGGAAAAAACCAAAACAGGCCCGCTCAACCGAGCTGGTATCGGCGATTATTCAGGCCGCGCTTCAGGTTTTAGAAAAAGAGGGCGCGGTACGCTTTACCACCGCGAGGGTGGCAGAAAAGGCGGGAGTGAGCGTCGGGTCGGTATATCAGTATTTCCCCAACAAAGCGGCGATTCTGTTTCGCTTACAAAGCGATGAATGGCAGCAGACGACGGCCATGCTCAGCGGGATCCTCGGTAACGCCGATCGTCCTCCGCTCGACCGATTACGCATTCTGGTGCACGCCTTTATCCAGTCGGAGTGCGAAGAGGCGGGACTGCGCCAGGCGCTCAACGACGCCGCGCCGCTCTATCGCGACGCGCCCGAGGCCACAGAAAATAGAACCGCGGCCGATAGCGTCTATCGCCACTTTATTGAGGAAGTCCTTCCCGACGCCTCGGCGGCCAGGCAGCAGCTGGCCTGCGAGCTGTTGACGACAACGCTAAGTTCGGTGGGCAGCGGTTTCTCATCCAGCCCACGCACGGCCGAAGAAATTAGCCGCTTCTCCGATGCGATGGCGGATATGTTCAGCGCCTGGCTGAGAGAGACCGCGCAGGAGGACGCCAAGCGGCGGTAAGGGCAAAGCGCTCTACCTGCCAGCCGCCGGCGGGGCGACAAATTTAGCCCGACAGCTTAGGGTTTAGCGCGTACAATGCGGCACCCGGTCTTTCTGACGAAAAGGCCCGAGTCTCCCGTTTTCAGACCTGACGCCAGGCGGATAAATGAAGCAAATTACCCTCAGCGATATGCAGCAACAGCGCGAAGCGGCGGCGAGTTCACCGCGCCTGCGCGCGCACCGTAACTTCCACCCACAATTAAGCGATCCGGTACAGCGTTTAGCCGTTGCGATGGAGCCCGGAACCTACGTTCGCCCCCACCGCCATCCGCACACTTTTGAACTGCTGCTGCCGCTTAGCGGACGCTTTGTGGTGCTGAATTTTGATGACCAGGGCCGCGTCACCCGCCGGGTGATTTTAGGGGAAGAGTGTGCGGCGCTGGAGATGGATGCCGGGACCTGGCATGCGGTACTCTCGTTAGATCCCGGCGGGATTATTTTCGAAGTGAAACACGGCGGCTATCGGCCGGTGGCGGCCGAGGATTATGTCTCCTGGGCGCCGGCTGAAGGCGAGGCGGGCACCGCGGAGCTGATGGCATGGTACCGCCAGGCGCAGGTTGGCGATGGCGCTTTTACCCTGTAGATTCGCTGGCAAAACGTTCTAACGTCCAGCACAGCGACAGCATTCTCGCCGTCGGCTACGCCTGGTAAGCTCGCGCTAGCGCCCCTCTCCTTCAGCGTTCAGCCCTGCAGCCACCTCCAGCGCCATGGCGCTAAACGCCCGTGCGGCCGCGCTCTGCCAGGCATCCTTATGCTGCAGCAGACAGGCCGTTCTTTCCAGCAGCGCCGGCGTTAGCTCAATGGCAGCCAGATCGTCGCGCTCCCGGACAACGGCCGCCGGAAGCAGGGTCGATAGCGGCGTACGCTGGATAACGGTCAGTACCGCGCTGATCGAGTTCGCCTCCATCCGAACCTGCGGCTCAATCCCGTACCGGCGGCAATAGCGATCGATCCGCTCGCGGGTCGCAAACTCTCCGCTGAGCAATATCAGCGACTCCTGACTCAGCGCTTCCCGCCCCACCCGCGCCTCCGCC
>NZ_JAQGFU010000186.1:0-8640 GCF_030078455.1 Klebsiella sp. Ech2A
AGTACAGTAAGCTAAAAGCCCGCCTGCGCGAAAGCGCGATGGGCTAAGTCAGACCGCTTTCCCGGAGGGGCGCGCCGCGCCTTTCCGGGCGACGGACCGGTCCCGCCGCTGGCGCAACGCTCGGCGGCGGGACACATTTATCGCCCCGGTTTCATCACGCCGGCTTAGCGCCTGTCATTTTCTTCTCTTACGCCTCCCTTTATACTGTTAGCTGTATCCCTAATAGATAATAAAAAATGAAATACCTCTATTTATTGCTGGCGCTGGTCTCCCTCACCGCAGGCGCCATGGAACCAGGCAGTCAGTACAAACAGCAGGCTGAATCGGGCGACCCGCGCGCGCAGTACTATCTCGCCGATACCTACGTCAGCTCCGGCGATTACCCGCAGGCCGAATACTGGGCGCAGAAGTCGGCGGAAAACGGCGATGGCGACGCGCTGGCGCTGCTGGCGCAGCTGAAGATCCGCAACCCGCAGAACGCCGATTACAAGCAGGCCAGGCAGCTGGCGGAAAAGTCGGTCCAGGCGGGAAGCAAGGCCGGGGAGATCGTTCTTGCCCGGGTGCTGGTCAATCATCAGGCCGGCAAGCCGGACTATTCGTACGCCATCACCCTGCTGCAGGACGCGGCCCAGGATCCGGAAAGCGACTCCGCCGTTGACGCGCAGATGCTGCTCGGGCTGATTTACGCCAGCGGCGTGCAGATTGCGGAAGATGACGCCGCGGCCACGCTCTATTTTAAACGCAGCTCCTCGCTGTCCCGCACCGGCTACGCCGAGTATTGGGCGGGGATGATGTTCCAGCAGGGGGAGAAGGGCTTTATCGAGCCCAATCAGCAGAAGGCCCTGCACTGGCTGAACGTCAGCTGCCAGGAGGGGTTTGATACCGGATGCGAGGAGTTTGAGCGGATAACCAAGGGGTAGCCTCTTCGCGCCCGGATGGCTTTTTTACGGTGGTTTGGGAGAAAGCTGCTTTTTAAGTTCCGTTCACATTCCGTGGAATGTTCCGTTCACCATTAGTCCCGCATACTTCTGTTTACTGCGGCATAGGTGAACGGCCCAGGGCCGGTTTCGCCCGGCCCTGGGGACCCGGCATCCCGGCAAGAAAAATCGTCGCTGCGCGATACCTTCGTCTCCGCCGTCTGGCTATTCGGGGACGGCAAGAGGTAACCTCCCTGTAAGGCTTGCCTCCGCCAGCATCCATGCTGGCGGCCCCGGCCAGCCGCCTGCGCCTCAGCGATTTTTAGCCGGCCCAACCCCCCTGCTGCATATCCCGATGCCTCATGGCTGCATAGTCATTGCTGAAAAGCCTTCAGCAATGATTTGGCTGCTGGTATCTACGGGCTGACAGCGAGGGGGTTAAGGCGCATCAAGAAAACTGGCGGGAACGCAGGCGCACATCCAGGACTGGCCGCCAGGACAAAAACGCCGGGAGCGTTTTTGAACGACGCTAGCGTCGGCCCCGAAGGGGTAAGTCCCATGGATGGGACGAATAAAGCGGCCAGAGAGGCAGGTCGAGACAGGGACGTCGAGTCCTGCCCGGTCCGCCAGATGAAGCCGGAGTGGAGCGTACCGCGCAGCGGCAGTTTTCAGCGCCATGCCGGGGGCCACGGGGGGCGGGCGAAACGCCCCCCGTGCCGTTCACCCGCAGCGGGTGTGAGAAAAGCGCTGGATTCATCGTGAACGGAACATTCCACGGAATATGAACGGAACGTTTCGCAGATTGCAGGACAAGCTAAAAAAACGGACTTCGCCCAAACCACCGTTATCTGGAATCCCCTGCCCCACGATAAAAAAAACCCGGCGCAGAGCGCCGGGTTTTTTATTCAATTACGCGCTTATTGCGCGGTCTTATCAAATTTACCCAGCACCTCACGCTCGTACGCCAGCGCTTTCTTACGGTCAAATTTGTGCTCCCACTTGGCGATAACCAGCACCGCCAGGGCATTCCCCACCACGTTCAGCGCGGTACGCGCCATATCGAGGATACGGTCAACGCCGGCAATAAAGGCCAGGCCTTCCAGCGGGATCCCGACGCTGCCCAGCGTCGCCAGCAGCACCACAAAGGAGACGCCCGGCACGCCGGCAATCCCTTTCGAGGTCACCATCAGCGTCAGCACCAGCGTAATCTCCTGCCACAGCGACAGGTCAATCCCGTACAGCTGAGCAATGAAGATCGCCGCAATACTCTGGTATAGCGTCGAACCGTCGAGGTTAAAGGAGTAGCCGGTCGGCACCACGAAGCTGGTGATTGAGGCCGGCGCGCCGTAGGCCTCCATCTTCTCAATAATACGCGGCAGCACGCTCTCGGAGCTGGCGGTAGAGTAGGCGAGGATCAGCTCGTCCTTCAGGATGCGAATCAGGATCCAGATACTCAGGCCGCAAAAACGTGCGACCAGCCCCAGCACCACCAGCGCAAAGAACAGAATCGCGAAATAGACCAGAATCACCAGCTTGGCCAGCGGCCACAGGGAGGCGAAGCCGAAGGTAGCGACGGTCACGGAGATCAGCGCAAACACCCCGACCGGCGCGTAGCGCATCACCATGTGCGTCACTTTGAACATGGTCTCGGAAATGGAGCGGAAAACGGTCACCAGCGGCTCACGATGCGTTGCCGGCAGCGAGGAGAGGCCAAGACCAAACAGCACCGAGAAGAAGATAATCGGCAGCATATCGCCCTTGGCCATCGAGGCGACGATATTGGTCGGCACCAGCGACAAAATCGTCCCCATCAGGCCGTGCGCGTGGCTTTGCACTTCCGCCGTCGTACTTTGGTATTTCGAAATATCGACCGCCGCCAGCTGCGACATATCAATGCCGGTGCCCGGCTGGAAAACGTTGGCCAGGGTGATCCCCAGCACAATCGCCACCGTGGTGATCACTTCAAAATAGATAATCGTTTTGGCACCAATGCGCCCCAGCTGCTTAGCGTCGCCGACGCCCGCAATCCCGACCACCAGCGTCGAAATCACAATCGGCACCACGATCATTTTGATCAGGTGGATAAAGATATCGCCCGCCGGCGTCAGGAGGTTCGAGATTAACCAATCACGGCTTTCGGCATGGTAATGCAGATAACTGCCCAGGAGTATGCCCAGCACCAGGGCCAGCAAAATTTGCCAGGCCAGGCTGACTTTTGTTTTTTTCATCACTACAGACTTCCTCAATGAAAGGCACCATTACCGGAGGTAATGTTACCCACTGAAAGGGGTATGAATTGTGTTGCGTTGCTCTATGGGTTTTTTTAACGCGCGATATGAGTATCATTTGCACGGCATGCTGCGCAAGCCTTTAAGAACAGGCCTTTACTCTGGTTTTATGCATAAAGCCGCTAATTACCCCCACTTACATTGCATAAGTATCTGTTATAAAAAAAATTTAATCGATTCCATTTCTATAAATTCACTGACGAAATTATTCCACTTAAAAGTTTCATTTGATTAATTTTCATTCAGTTTAATTAATGCGTGATCTGCCCCCCAAATAGCAAACAAAGCGCGCAAAGCCCCTACTATTAACGTTTATTTGACATATATTTAACAACCTACAGGAGAAAAAAAGCCATGAGCCAAATACATAAACACTCGATTCCCGCAAATATTGCGGACAGCTGCCTGATTAACCCGGAACAGTACAAGGCACAGTATCAACAATCCGTGACCGACCCCGACGCGTACTGGGGCGAGCAGGGCAAAATTCTCGACTGGATTCGACCCTATACGCGCGTGAAGAACACCTCGTTTGCCCCGGGCAACGTCTCTATCAAATGGTATGAGGACGGAACGCTGAACCTGGCGGCCAACTGTCTCGATCGCCACCTCGCGGAGCGCGGCGACCAGACGGCCATCATCTGGGAAGGCGACGACGCCAGCCAGAGCAAGAAAATTACCTATCGCGAGCTGCATCGCGACGTGTGCCGCTTTGCCAACGCCCTGCTCGGCCTCGGGATTAAAAAAGGCGACGTCGTAGCTATCTATATGCCGATGGTGCCCGAAGCGGCGGTCGCTATGCTGGCCTGCGCCCGCATTGGCGCCATCCACTCGGTTATTTTCGGCGGCTTCTCGCCGGAAGCGGTGGCCGGACGCATCATCGACTCCAGCTCGCGGCTGGTGATCACCGCCGACGAGGGCCTGCGCGCCGGTCGCGCCATTCCGCTGAAGAAAAACGTCGATGACGCGCTGAAAAATCCTAACGTGACCAGCATTGAAAACGTGGTCGTCCTCAAGCGCACCGGGGGCAAAACGGAATGGCACGAGGGTCGCGACCTGTGGTGGAGCGATCTGCTGGAAAACGCCAGCGACCAGCACCAGCCGGAAGAGATGAACGCCGAAGACCCGCTGTTTATCCTCTATACCTCCGGCTCAACCGGCAAGCCGAAAGGCGTCCTGCACACCACCGGGGGCTACCTGGTGTATGCGGCAACGACCTTCAAATACGTATTCGACTATCATCCTGGCGATATCTACTGGTGCACCGCCGACGTGGGCTGGGTAACCGGCCACAGCTACCTGCTGTACGGCCCGCTGGCCTGCGGCGCGACGACGCTGATGTTCGAAGGGGTACCAAACTGGCCGACTCCGGCGCGCATGTGCCAGGTGGTGGATAAGCACCAGGTCAGCATCCTGTATACCGCACCGACGGCGATTCGCGCGCTGATGGCCGAGGGCGATAAGGCTATCGAAGGCACCGACCGCTCTTCCCTGCGCATTCTTGGTTCCGTCGGCGAGCCGATCAACCCGGAAGCCTGGGAGTGGTACTGGAAGAAAATCGGCAACGAGAAATGCCCGGTGATGGACACCTGGTGGCAGACCGAAACCGGCGGCTTTATGATTACCCCGCTGCCGGGCGCCATTGAGCTGAAGGCCGGCTCCGCCACCCGTCCGTTCTTCGGCGTTCAGCCGGTAATCGTCGATAACGAAGGCACGCCGCTGGAAGGGGCCACCGAGGGCAACCTGGCCATCGCCGACTCCTGGCCAGGCCAGGCGCGCACCCTGTTCGGCGACCACGAGCGCTTCGAGCAAACCTACTTCTCCACCTTTAAAAACATGTACTTCAGCGGCGACGGCGCGCGTCGTGACGAGGATGGCTACTACTGGATAACCGGCCGCGTAGACGACGTGCTGAACGTTTCCGGCCACCGTCTGGGCACCGCCGAAATTGAATCGGCGCTGGTTTCACACCCGAAAATCGCCGAAGCGGCGGTGGTCGGCATCCCGCATAACATCAAAGGTCAGGCCATTTACGCCTACGTGACGCTGAATCACGGTGAAGAGCCGACGCCGGAGCTGTACGCGGAGGTGCGCAACTGGGTGCGTAAAGAAATAGGCCCGCTGGCCACCCCGGACGTGCTGCACTGGACCGATTCGTTACCGAAAACCCGCTCCGGTAAAATCATGCGCCGCATCCTGCGCAAGATTGCCGCCGGTGACACCAGCAACCTCGGCGATACCTCAACGCTCGCCGATCCTGGCGTGGTGGAAAAACTGCTCGAAGAGAAGCAGTCCATCGCAATGCCGTCGTAAATACGTACTGAATCCCTACACCCTCTCCCCAATCGGGGAGAGGAGATAAACATAAAACCTTCCTAAGGATTTCGGGCAGCAGGAAAGCGGTAAGCAGGCAGATTCCCGACGGTTTACCGTCGGGCGGACGCGTGCTGCCGACGTCTCGCGCGTGGATGACGAAAGGAATACCTCTGGAGACGCTAAGATGAATGATCAAATTTGTCAGCGGATAGAAAATAGTGCGCATTTCAGGGAGTTAGTTGCAACCCGGCAAAGGTTTGCCGCCATCTTGTCACTGATCATGCTGGTTATCTATGTCGGCTTCATTTTGCTTATCGCCTTTGCCCCCGGCTGGCTGGGTACGCCGCTGCACGCGGGAACCAGCGTCACCCGCGGCATCCCCATCGGCATCGGCGTCATCGTTATCTCCTTCCTGCTCACCGGCGTTTACGTCTGGCGGGCCAACGGCGAATTCGATCGTCTGACGAAAAGCGTTCTCAAAGAGGTGCAGGCATCATGAAGAAAGTTCTGACGGCGCTTGCCGCCACGCTCCCGGCTGCCGCAAACGCGGCCGATACGATCGCCGGCGCGGTCCAGCGCCAGCCGACAAACTGGCAGGCGATTATCATGTTCCTGATCTTCGTCGCCCTGACGCTCTATATCACCTGGTGGGCGTCAAAACGGGTACGCTCGCGCAGCGATTACTATACCGCCGGGGGGAACATCACCGGCTTCCAGAACGGGCTGGCGATTGCCGGCGACTTTATGTCCGCCGCCTCCTTCCTCGGGATCTCCGCGCTGGTTTATACCTCCGGCTACGACGGGCTGATTTACTCCCTCGGCTTCCTGGTCGGCTGGCCGATTATTCTGTTCCTGATTGCCGAACGCCTGCGCAACCTCGGACGCTATACCTTTGCCGACGTCGCCTCCTATCGCCTGAAGCAGGGGCCAATCCGTACCCTCTCCGCCTGCGGTTCGCTGGTGGTGGTGGCGCTGTACCTGATTGCGCAGATGGTCGGCGCGGGCAAGCTTATCCAGCTGCTGTTCGGCCTTAACTACCACGTTGCGGTGGTGCTGGTCGGCGTGCTGATGGTGCTGTACGTGCTGTTTGGCGGCATGCTGGCGACCACCTGGGTACAGATCATTAAGGCGGTTCTGCTGCTGTGCGGCGCCAGCTTTATGGCCTTTATGGTCATGAAGCACGTCGGCTTCAGCTTCAATAACCTGTTCAGCGAAGCGATGGCGGTCCATCCCAAAGGGGCGGCGATCATGAGCCCAGGTGGACTGGTGAAAGACCCGATATCGGCGCTGTCGCTTGGGCTGGGGCTGATGTTTGGTACCGCCGGTCTGCCGCATATTCTGATGCGCTTCTTCACCGTGAGCGATGCGCGCGAAGCGCGTAAAAGCGTATTCTACGCCACCGGTTTTATGGGCTATTTCTACATCCTGACCTTTATTATCGGCTTCGGCGCCATCATGCTGGTTGGCGCAAATCCGGCGTTTAAAGACGCTGCGGGCGCGCTTATCGGCGGCAACAACATGGCGGCGGTGCACCTCGCTGACGCGGTGGGCGGTAATCTGTTCCTCGGCTTTATTTCGGCCGTGGCCTTCGCCACCATTCTTGCGGTGGTTGCGGGCCTGACCCTGGCCGGGGCCTCGGCGGTTTCCCACGACCTGTACGCCAACGTCTTCCGTAAGGGCGCCAGCGAGCGCGACGAGCTGCGGGTATCGAAAATCACCGTGCTGCTCCTCGGCGTGGTCGCCATTCTGCTGGGGATCCTGTTCGAAAATCAGAACATTGCCTTTATGGTCGGACTGGCGTTCTCGATTGCCGCCAGCTGTAACTTCCCCATCATTCTGCTGTCGATGTACTGGTCGAAGCTGACCACCCGCGGGGCGATGATTGGCGGCTGGCTGGGGCTGCTGACCGCCGTTATCCTGATGATCCTCGGCCCGACGATTTGGGTGCAGATCCTCGGCCATGAGAAGGCTATCTTCCCGTACGAGTACCCGGCGCTGTTCTCGATTGCCATCGCCTTTATCGGTATCTGGTTCTTCTCCGCCACCGATAACTCGGCGGAAGGGCTGCGCGAACGCGAGCTGTTCCGCGCCCAGTTTATCCGCTCACAGACCGGCATCGGTATCGAACGCGGCCAGGCGCATTAAGCCTCTTAACCCCGGCCGTTCGGCCGGGGTTCATCAGAACATCAGCAGGCGCACCAGCGGCGCCGCCAGCACCATCACTACTCCAGACAGCATCATCACCAGGCTGGCGACAACGCCCTCCTGCGGCCCAAGCTCGTAGGAGCGCGCGGTCCCGGCACCGTGCGAGGCGGCGCCGAAACCCGCCCCTTTCGCCATCCCTTCACGAATCGACAGGCGCAAAAACAGCACATCGCCGATCGCCATGCCAAATACCCCGGTGACCACCACGAACAGCGCGACCAGATCCGGCTGACCGCCGAGGGGCCGGGCCGCGGCCAGCGCAAAAGGCGTGGTGACCGAACGCACCGCCAGGCTGCGCTGAATCTCATCGGAAAGGGTGAACAGGCGCGCCAGCCAGACCGAGCTGCAGACCGCCACGATTGAGGCCGTCACCACCCCGGCGCTCAACGACATCCAGTGGCGTTTAATAATCGCGAGGTTGTCATATACCGGCACGGCAAAAGCGATCGTCGCCGGCCCCAGCAGCCACAGCAGCCAGTGGGCCTCCCCCATATAGCTTTGATATGAAATATGGCCAAAGACCAGAATCAGCACCAGCAGGAGCGGGGTAAAAACCAGCGGCATCAGCGGCAGCTTGTGGAAGCGGCGATAGAGGCGCTTATTGGCAAAATAGAGCACCAGCGTCACGATCAGGCACAGGATGCTCAGATGGAGATCACTCATGCTTCATCCTGCTGATTTCATAGCGATAAATTTTATCCACCACCCACGCCGTGGCGCCCAGCACCAGCGTCGTGCTCAGCGCGATCACCAGCAGAATACGCCAGCCGTCCACCATCAGCAGCTGGGTGTAGTTGACCACCGCCACCACCGCCGGCACGAAGAACAGCAGCATTTCCGCCAGCAGCCAGCGGGCGCCGGCGCGCACCCACTTCAGCGGGATAATCCGACAGACGATAAGCGCCAGCAGCATC
>NZ_JAQGFU010000187.1:0-8445 GCF_030078455.1 Klebsiella sp. Ech2A
CTGAAGGAACGTTGAAGACGACGACGTTGATAGGTCGGGTGTGTAAGCGTAGCGATACGTTGAGCTAACCGATACTAATGAACCGTGAGGCTTAACCTTACAACGCCAAAGCTGTTTGGTGTGATGATTTGAGAGATTTTCAGCTGATACAGATTAACTGACAGGCCTTAAGGCGTGTTGGTAACAGAATTTGCCTGGCGGCAATAGCGCGGTGGTCCCACCTGACCCCATGCCGAACTCAGAAGTGAAACGCCGTAGCGCCGATGGTAGTGTGGGGTCTCCCCATGTGAGAGTAGGGAACTGCCAGGCATCAAACAAACAGAAAAACCTCATGCGAAAGCATGGGGTTTTTTTGTTGTCTGCGGTTTAAGGAAAAGCGGCCGGACGCCGTCCGGTTCGGGCGCTGCGCGCCGCGAACCGGGAATAAAACGCCGAAAAATGCCTCTCTCTTCCGCCCCTGCAGCAGTGAAACGTAGCGTCAAAATGCTGCTCTATCCCACCACATAGCACCCTGTTCTCAGCCGTTGCCCGCTTTTTGCCGATTCGCGCGGTGCAGCGCTATATTCATAATGCTTCCTGCCGATTAATCCCTGTATTCTGTCCCGTGCGTGGTTGAAACTTTCTCACCTTCCGCTTGCAGACTCGACATTTTGCTTATTCCTGGTTATTGTTAGCTGTCTGGATGTCTAAACGTTTATACGTATGCTATGAGGTAATAAAGTTATGCCTATTCGGGTGCAGGACGAGCTACCGGCCGTCAATTTCTTGCGTAGTGAGAACGTCTTTGTGATGACGGCAACGCGCGCAACGACCCAGGAAATTCGCCCGCTGAAGGTGCTTATCCTCAACCTGATGCCGAAGAAAATCGAGACCGAAAACCAGTTTCTGCGGCTGCTATCGAACTCTCCGCTCCAGCTTGATATCCAGCTGCTGCGCATCGACGCGCGTGAGTCTCGCAACACGCCAACCGAGCATCTGAACAACTTCTACTGCAATTTTGAGGACATCTGCGACCAGAACTTTGATGGCCTGATCGTTACCGGCGCGCCGCTGGGGCTGGTCGAATTCAACGACGTGGCCTACTGGCCGCAGATCAAGCAGGTGCTGGAGTGGGCAAAGGATCACGTCACCTCAACGCTTTTTGTCTGTTGGGCCGTACAGGCCGCGCTCAATATCCTTTATGGCATCCCCAAGCAAACCCGCACTGAAAAAATCTCCGGCGTCTTTGAACACCATATTTTGCATCCGCATGCGCTGCTGACCCGAGGTTTCGACGATACCTTCCTCGCGCCGCACTCGCGCTACGCCGATTTTCCGGCCGCACTGATCCGCGACTATACCGATTTAGAGATCCTGGCAGAAACCGAAGAGGGCGATGCCTATCTGTTTGCCAGCAAAGATAAGCGCATTGCCTTCGTCACCGGACATCCGGAATACGATGCCAATACCCTGGCGGGGGAGTTTTTCCGCGATGTGGAAGCGGGGCTCAGCCCGGAAGTACCGACCAATTATTTCCCGCATGATGACCCACAAAACGCACCGCGGGCCAGCTGGAGAAGTCACGGAAACCTGCTGTTTGCCAACTGGCTGAACTACTATGTCTACCAAATCACGCCATACGATCTGCGGCATATGAATCCGACTTTGGATTAATCCTCCAGCCAACGCGATCCTAAAGCGTTTCAGCATTTTGCCTCTGGCACCTTCGGGTGCCTTTTTTGTTTCCGAAATTCAATTCATGTACGAAATAAACTTTAATTTTAATGTTATCAGTATGTTGAATGTATATTAAAATTAAAATGGAAATTGTTTTTGATTTTGGAAAAATAATGCGTAGTCTTAATTGTGTTGAGCGAAAACCAGACAACGATCTTTCACTCGCGCCAACTGGATCAACCAAGAGGAGCTGCACAATGACGCAACAGGCGACAATCACTGACGAACTGGCCTTTGGCCAGCCCTATGGCGAGCAGGAAAAGCAGGTCTTAACGCCCGAGGCGGTGGAGTTCCTGGAGGAACTGGTGAGCCGCTTTACGCCTGAGCGCAATAGGCTGCTGGCGGCACGTATCCAGCAGCAGCAGGATATCGACGACGGTAAGCTGCCTGACTTTATTTCGGAAACTGCTTCCATTCGTAACGGTGACTGGACGGTTCGCGGTATTCCGGCCGATTTACAGGATCGCCGGGTAGAGATCACCGGTCCCGTTGAACGCAAGATGGTGATTAACGCCCTGAATGCCAACGTGAAAGTATTTATGGCTGACTTTGAGGATTCGCTGGCGCCTGACTGGAACAAAGTTATCGACGGTCAGATTAACCTGCGCGATGCGGTCAACGGCACCATCAGCTATACCAACGAAGCGGGGAAAATCTACCAGCTGAAGCCCGACCCTGCGGTGCTGGTTTGTCGGGTGCGCGGCCTGCATCTGCCGGAAAAGCACGTGACCTGGCGCGGGGAGTCGATTCCCGGCAGCCTGTTCGATTTCGCGCTCTACTTCTTCCATAACCACCAGGCCCTGCTGGCGAAAGGAAGCGGCCCCTATTTCTATCTGCCGAAGACCCAGGCCTGGCAGGAAGCGGCCTGGTGGAGCGAAGTCTTCAGCTACACCGAAGATCGCTTTGAACTGCCGCGCGGCACCATCAAGGCGACGCTGCTGATTGAAACGCTGCCGGCGGTGTTTCAGATGGATGAGATTCTCCACGCGCTGCGTGACCATATCGTTGGCCTGAACTGCGGACGTTGGGACTACATTTTCAGCTATATCAAAACGTTAAAAAACCATGCTGACCGTGTTTTACCCGACCGCCAGGTGGTGACGATGGACAAGCCGTTCCTCAACGCCTATTCACGTCTGCTGATTAAAACCTGCCACAAGCGCGGCGCGTTCGCGATGGGCGGCATGGCGGCCTTTATTCCCAGCAAAGATGCTGAACGCAACCGCCAGGTGCTCGGCAAAGTTACCGCCGACAAAGAGCTGGAAGCTAAAAACGGCCATGACGGCACCTGGATTGCTCACCCGGGCCTTGCGGATACGGCGATGGAGGTTTTCAACCGCGTGCTGGGCGAAAGAACCAATCAGCTGGGCGTCAGCCGGGACGAGGATGCGCCGATTACCGCCGAACAGCTGCTGGCCCCCTGCGACGGGGAGCGTACCGAAGCCGGGATGCGTGCCAACATTCGCGTGGCGGTGCAGTACATCGAAGCCTGGATCTCCGGCAACGGCTGCGTACCGATTTATGGCCTGATGGAAGATGCGGCGACTGCCGAAATCTCGCGCACCTCTATCTGGCAATGGATCCACCATCAGAAGACGCTGAGCGACGGGACGCCGGTGACCAAAGCGCTGTTCCGCCAGTGGCTTGGCGAAGAGCTGATGGTTATTCAGGAGGAGCTGGGCGAGCACCGCTACAGCAGCGGCCGCTTTGACGATGCCGCGCGGCTGATGGAACAAATCACCACCTCAGACGAACTGATTGATTTCTTAACGTTGCCTGGCTACCGCCTGCTGGCGTAATTCACCCACTCGTGACCCTATGGAGCATCTGCACATGAAAACTCGTACTCAGCAAATCGAAGAATTAAACCAGGAGTGGACACAGCCGCGTTGGGAAGGCATTACCCGCCCGTATAGCGCGGAAGAAGTGGTGAAATTACGCGGTTCGGTCAACCCGGAATGTACCCTGGCGCAGCTTGGTGCGGCCAAAATGTGGCGGCTGCTGCACGGCGGCTCGAAGAAGGGCTATATCAACAGCCTTGGCGCGCTGACCGGTGGCCAGGCGCTGCAGCAGGCGAAGGCGGGGATCGAGGCGATTTACCTCTCCGGCTGGCAGGTGGCGGCGGATGCCAACCTGGCTTCCAGCATGTATCCGGATCAATCGCTATACCCGGCGAACTCGGTGCCGGCGGTGGTCGATCGGATCAACAACACCTTCCGTCGCGCCGATCAGATCCAGTGGTCCACCGGTATTGAATCCGACGATCCGCGCTATACCGACTATTTCCTGCCGATCGTGGCGGATGCTGAAGCCGGCTTCGGCGGCGTGCTGAATGCGTTTGAGCTGATGAAATCGATGATTGAGGCCGGTGCAGCGGCGGTTCACTTTGAAGATCAGCTGGCGTCGGTGAAGAAATGCGGCCATATGGGCGGCAAGGTGCTGGTTCCGACGCAGGAGGCTATCCAGAAACTGGTGGCCGCTCGCCTGGCGGCCGACGTCATGGGCGTGCCGACGCTGGTCATCGCCCGCACCGACGCCGATGCTGCGGATCTGATCACCTCTGACTGCGATCCGTACGATCGCGAGTTTATTACCGGCGATCGCACCAGTGAAGGTTTTTTCCGCACCCATGCCGGCATTGAGCAGGCGATTAGCCGCGGCCTGGCCTATGCGCCGTACGCTGACCTCGTGTGGTGCGAAACGTCTAAGCCGGACCTTGAGCAGGCTAAGCGCTTTGCGGATGCTATTCACGCCCGCTTCCCGGGCAAGCTGCTGGCCTACAACTGCTCGCCGTCGTTTAACTGGAAGAAAAACCTCGATGACGCCACCATCGCTCGCTTCCAGCAGGCGCTCTCCGACATGGGCTACAAATATCAGTTCATTACCCTGGCGGGCATCCACAGCATGTGGTTCAACATGTTCGACCTCGCCCGCTCCTATGCGCAGGGTGAGGGGATGAAACACTACGTTGAGAAGGTGCAGCAGCCGGAGTTTGCTGCCGCAGCGGAGGGATACACCTTCGTTTCCCACCAGCAGGAGGTGGGCACCGGCTACTTCGATAAGGTGACCACCATTATTCAGGGCGGCGCTTCCTCAGTCACCGCGCTGACCGGCTCAACGGAAGAAGAGCAGTTCTGACCGTTTTCCCCCTCTCCCTGCCGGGGAGAGGGTTGGGTGAGGGGGAAGGTATGACGCGTGGCCTGGAACTACTGATTGCACAGACTATTTTGCAGGGCTTTGACGCCCAGTATGGCCGTTTTCTCGAAGTGACCTCGGGCGCGCAGCAGCGCTTTGAGCACGCCGACTGGCACGCGGTACAGCAGGCGATGAAGCAGCGTATTCACCTCTACGACCATCACGTCGGCCTGGTGGTTGAACAGCTGCGCTGCATTACCGATGGCAAAAGTACCGACGCCGATTTTTTACTGCGGGTGAAAGAGCACTACACCCACCTGTTACCGGATTACCCTCGCTTCGAAATTGCGGAGAGCTTTTTCAATTCCGTCTATTGCCGGTTGTTTGACCACCGCTCGCTGACTCCCGAGCGGCTCTTTATTTTCAGCTCGCAGCCGGAGCGCAGCTTCCGCTCAATTCCCCGTCCGCTGGCGAAAACGTTTTTCCCCGAGCGCGGCTGGGAAACGCTATTAAGCAAGGTACTCTCCGATCTTCCCCTGCGGCTGGCGTGGCAAAACAAGGCGCGGGATATCGGCTATATCACGGCCAGCCTGGTGGAGGCTCTCGGCAACGAGATGCTCTCCCGCTCCCATCTGCAAATAGCCAACGAACTCTTTTATCGCAATAAGGCGGCCTGGCTGGTAGGCAAGCTGGTGACGCCGGTGGCAACGATGCCCTTTTTGCTGCCCGTCCATCGCAGCGATGAAGGCGAGCTGTTTATTGATGCCTGCCTGACCACCCACGCAGAGGCGAGTATCGTCTTTGGCTTTGCGCGCTCCTATTTTATGGTTTACGCCCCGCTGCCCGGCGCGCTGGTAGAGTGGCTGCGCGAGATCCTGCCGGGGAAAACCACCGCCGAGCTGTACATGGCGATTGGCTGCCAGAAGCACGCGAAAACGGAAAGCTACCGCGAATATTTGCACTATATTGCCCGCAGCGACGAGCAGTTTATCGAGGCGCCTGGCATCCGCGGCATGGTGATGCTGGTCTTTACTCTGCCTGGCTTCGACCGGGTATTTAAGGTCATCAAGGACCGCTTTGCGCCGCAAAAGGAGATGACCGCCGCCCACGTCCGCGCCTGCTATCAGCTGGTTAAAGAGCACGATCGCGTCGGGCGCATGGCCGATACCCAGGAGTTTGAAAACTTCGTGCTGGATAAGCGGCAAATCGCGCCGCAGCTGATGGCGCTGCTGCAGTCGGAAGCCGGAGCTAAAATTACCGACCTTGGGGATCGGATTGCCATCAGCCATCTCTATATCGAGCGGCGGATGGTGCCGCTGAATATCTGGCTGGAGCAGGTTGACGGCCAGGCGCTGCGCGATGCGGTCGAGGAGTACGGCAACGCCATTCGCCAGCTGGCCGCCGCCAATATTTTCCCCGGCGACATGCTGTTCAAAAACTTCGGCGTGACCCGCCACGGTCGGGTGGTGTTCTACGACTACGATGAGATTTGCTACATGACGGAGGTCAATTTCCGCGAGATCCCGCCGCCGCGCTATCCGGAAGATGAGCTGGCGAGCGAGCCGTGGTACAGCGTGTCGCCGGGGGACGTTTTCCCGGAAGAGTTCCGCCACTGGCTCTGCGCGGACCCGCGTATCGGGCCGCTGCTCGAGGAGATGCACGCCGATCTGCTGCGGGCCGACTACTGGCGCGAGCTGCAGACGCGCATCCGCAATGGCCACGTGGAGGATGTCTACGCCTACCGCCGCCGCCAGCGCTTTTGCGTGCGCTACGGCGCGATGCAGCAGGCGGGCTAGGTCAGGTGTAAAAGTAGCGCACCACGTGGAAGAATACCGGCGCGGCGAAGCAGAGGGAATCAATCCTGTCCATCATGCCGCCGTGCCCTTCCAGCATGGCGCCAAAGTCTTTCACTCCCCGATCGCGCTTGATAGCCGACATGCACAGGCCTCCCGCGAACCCCAGCAGGGTAATCAGCAGAGAGATAAAAAAGGCCTGAATCATGCTGAACGGCGTGACCCAGAACAGGGCCGCGCCCACCAGGCTGGCGCTCAGAATCCCGCCCACGAAGCCTTCCACCGTTTTGTTCGGGCTCAGCTTCGGCACGATAGGACGCTTGCCCCACAGCTTGCCGAACACGTACTGCAGCACGTCAGAAATCTGCACGACGATCATCATGAACAGCACCAGCTTGATGTTTTCGCCGGCAAATCCCGGAATATCGATCATCAGCAGCGCCGGCGCATGGCTGACGCAGTACACCGCAATCATCAGGCTCCACTGAATCTTGGCGCTGCGCTCCAGGAAGTGGGTGGTATCGCTGGCCAGCGCGATGCGGGCGGGAATAAAGAGGAATGCATAAACCGGAATAAATATCACGAACAGGCTGTACCACTCGATCCCCACCAGCAGGTACTGCAGCGGCAGAATCACGAAAAAGCACCAGAACAGCGCCTCGTGGTCGCCCCGGCGGGTGGGGGTCAGGGTGACGCATTCGCGCAGCGCATAGAAGGACATCAGCGCGAACAAAATCACCGAGCCGATGGGGCCGATGAGCATGGCGAATACCGAGATGATGCACATGACCCACCAGGCGCGAATTCTGGCGTTGAGATTGGCGATGGTTTCGTTCTGTTTTCTGAGCGACAGCAGATAGCCAATCAGGCTTGCAATAACCAGCAGGGAAAAGAGTCCCGCCAGCAGCAGCAGGAGCTGATGATCGATATTATGCATGGGATAGTGCCTCCAGCGCTGATTTCGCGCGGGCTAAAAACGCCGCTTTTGTTTCGCCTTCCGCCGGGCCATCCAGCGGTTCGCCGAAGGTGGCGCTGCAGATAATCGGCACCACCAGCCTGGAGCCTTTCGGGAGCACCCGGTTCAGGTTTTCCAGCCAGACGGGCACCAGTCGAACGTCGGGGTGGCGCAGCATCAGGTGGTACAGGCCGCTTTTAAACTCGCCCAGCTCGTCGCCGCTGCCGCGCGTGCCCTCGGGGAAGAAAATGAGCGACTCGCTGTTTTCCAGCACGGCGACCAGCGGCGCGAGGGGATCTTCGCTCGGGGACGCCGCCCGCCCTTTACGCTCAATCAGCACCGCCCCAAAGATGCGGGAGGCCAGGTAGCGGCGCAGGCGGCTCTTTTTCCAGTAATCTGCGGCGGCAACGGGGTGGACGTTGTCGCGTATCGCGGTGGGCAGGCTGGCCCAGATCACCAGCCCGTCGAGATGGCTGCTGTGGTTGGCGAAGTAGAGCGTGGCCTGCCCTGGCTGCGGAGTGGCTTTCCAGCGCGATTTAATGCCCGTCAGCAGCCGGCATACGCTAACCAGCAGCGCCCGCACCAGCGTTTTATCCGGCGAAAAGCTCATGGTGATTCTCCTGCGTTAAGATCCTTGATAATGAGCCGCGCGCGGCTGATACAGGTAAAGAAGGCGCCGACCAGAATCAGCCATAGAACCGCCACAAAGCCCTGCTGGCTCCACTGCGGAAACGCGGCGGCCAGCACCGAGACCGCGGTCAGCAGCGCCATGCGATGCTGTTTGGCCATCGGTCCGCTGAAGCGCTGGGGCAGTCCGCAGGTGCCCCCGAGCAGGCGGATATAGGC
>NZ_JAQGFU010000188.1:0-8365 GCF_030078455.1 Klebsiella sp. Ech2A
GGTAAGGGTGACCTTGAACCAGCGCTGGCCCATCGCCGCGTGCACCAGGCCGATATCAATCCCTTCGTCTTCCAGAATCGGCCCCTGTTCGATATGCACCTCGTAGCAGGCGTGCAGGGGAAACGCCGCCGTCGGGTGCTGGCCGCGATAGCCGATCGCCTCCAGCGCCGCGCCGACGCTGACGCCGCTGCGATCTTCCCGGGCAAGGGCCCACTCTTCGCTAAACTGTCCGGCCCACACGCCGGAGGCGAGCATCGCCGGGGCAAAGCGCGCGCCCTCTTCGTTGGTCCAGTTCACCAGCACGATATCGCGCTCGGTTTCGATGCCGCGCTCGTTGAGCACCCGCAGCGCCTCCAGTCCCGCCAGCACGCCGTAAATACCGTCATAGCGACCGCCCAGCGGCTGGGAGTCAACGTGCGAACCGGTCAACACCGGCGCCAGCGCCGGGTTTTTCCCCGCCCGGCGGATAAACATATTGCCCATGCTATCGACCCGGTAGCCAAATCCCGCCGCCAGCGCCCAGTCGCGCAGCAGATCCCGGGCCCGACGGTCCTCTTCGCTCAGCGTCAGCCGGGTGACGCCGCCGGCGGGCGTCGCGCCGATGGTCGCCATTTCGTTCAGCGTGGCCCACAGGCGCTCGCCGTTGACGGTTATCATGATGGGTCCTTCTTTACGCGGTAGCGGAAATCACAGCACGGCGCGCCCTGCATAATGGTCGTCGTGCGGGTCAGCTCAACCTCCGGAGCGTAGCCGACGATAAACTTGTCATCGCGGGCGCAGGAGAGCAGGTGGCCAATCTCGCCGAGGCCCATTTCGTGATACATCTCGGCGTAGCGGCAGCGGTTAACGTTGTAGTTGTACTGCCGGTCGTCGGCGTCGAGCACGGTGACCTCCAGGGCATTGTCCTTTTCCCACAGATACTGCAGGGCGACAAAGCTCTGGATATCCGCGCCGTTGGGCTCTTTAGCAGCGAAGGCTTTCCCCGCCTCAATGGCGGCGTTTTCAATCGCCTCGCCGATGACCGCCTGGGCGCGCGCTTTGCCTATCTCGCGGACCAGGATGTCGTAAATCGGCTTAATTATCTCTGCTTCAATTTTTCGGCGGGCGAGAATGCCCAGCTCATTATTATCACTCATCACATTGCCTCACTGCGTTACTTCGTGGCGGCGCCGCCGAGCACGGTTTGCGGCTGCCATTTGCCGTCAACGACTTTGTAGACGGTAAAGGTTGGCGACTTCAGATTGCCTTCTTTATCAAAGGCAATTTGCCCGGTGACGCCGGAGTAGCTGATGGCGCGCAGGGCGGGCAGATAGACCGCCGGATCGACGGAGTCGGCTTTTTCCATCGCCGCGACCAGCACGCGGGTGGCGTCGTAGGCGAACGGCGCGTGCAGCTCGATATGGGTGTGATAGCGCGAGCGATAGGCCTGCTCAAAGGCCTTGCCGCCCGGCATCTGCTCCACCGGCAGGCCCGGCTCCAGCGCTACCACGCCGTTGCCCTCTTTTTGCGCCAGCTGCAGGAAGGTCTGGCTGACGAAGCCGCCCGCGCCCATCAGGGTGGCATTGATCCCCAGCTGCTTGATGCGGCGCGCCAGCGGTGCGGCCTGGCTATCGACGCCGCCGAAGAAGATAAGATCGGCGTTTTTGCTGCGAATCGCCGTCAGCACGGCGCTGAAGTCCACCGTTTTGTCATCGACGTACTGACGATCGACGATATCGATCCCCTGGGCCTTCAGCGACTTAATAAACTCATCCGCCAGGCCCTGGCCGAAGGCGGTACGATCGTCGATCACCGCGATGCGTTTGGCCTTCAGGGTTTGCACCGCGTACTGGCCGGCGAACTGGCCGCCGTCATCGTCGTGGCCCATCACCCTAAAGCTGGTATCGAAGCCCTGTTTGGTATACGCATGACCGGTCGCCACCGGCGCAACCTGGGCGATCCCGGCGTCGTGATAGACCCGCGCCGCCGGAATGCTGGTGCCGGTATTCCAGTGCCCGACCACCCCCGCCACGCCGCTGTCCACCAGACGCTGGGCGACGGCTACCGCGGTGCGCGGGTCGGACTGGTCGTCCTCCGACTGCAGCTTAAAGGTCACCGCCTTGCCGCCGATCGTCGGGTGCTGCTTGTTGATATCGTCGATGGCCAGCTGAGCGCCGTTTTCCAGATCCTTCCCAATACGCGCGGAGGGGCCGGTCAGCGGGCCGGCAAGGCCGATAGTGACGGTTTCGCCGGCGGCGGACCATGCGGCGGAAGAGGCAAAACCGCTGAGCACAATAGCGGCGCTGAGCGCACTGATTTTTGCTGTTTTCATTGTTTTTCCCTGATGTTGGTTGGTGTGTTAAACGGGCATTTCGCCCAAATAAATCTGTGCAATACGGTCGTCTGCCAGCAGCGTTTGCGACGCGCCGCGCTCAACGATGCTGCCGCTGTCCATGACCCACGCGCTGTCGGTGGCCTCCAGCGCCAGGCGCGCGTTCTGCTCGATCAGCAGCAGCGCCACGCCGCGCTGGCGCAGGGTGGCGATAACGCGGAAAACGTTCTCCACCATCAGCGGCGCCAGCCCCATCGACGGCTCGTCGAGGATCAGCAGTCGCGGGCGGCTGAGTAGGGCGCGGTTAAGCGCCAGCAGCTGCTGTTCGCCGCCGGAGAGCAGCCCGGCCAGCTGATGCTGGCGCTCGCCGAGGCGGGGAAACTGGCTGAAAATGTCGTCCATTTCGCGCTTCACCGCCGCGCCGTCGCGGCGCAGCCAGGCGCCCATCTGCAGGTTTTCCAGCACCGTCATGCGGGCAAAAATGCCGCGCCCTTCCGGCACCATCACCAGCCCTTCGCGCAGCAGCGTTTCGGCCCGCCGTTGGCGTACCGGCCTGCCGTTGAAGACGATGTCGCCGCTAAACGGCTCCAGCCCGGTCACCGCGCGGACGGTGGAGCTTTTGCCCGCGCCGTTGGCGCCGATAAGCGTCGTCTGCTCGCCCTCTTGCACGCTAAACGACACCTCGCGTACCGCCTGGATACCGCCGTAGTGCACCCCGAGACCGCTAACGGTTAACAGATCAGACATGCGCGCTTCCTCCCAGCCAGGCGGCGATAACCGCCGGGTCACGACGTACGGTTTCAGGCGTGCCGCTGGCCAGCGTTTTGCCATAGTCCAGCACCATCAGGCGATCGCAGATCCCCATCACCAGCTTGACGTCGTGCTCAATCATCAGCAGCGCTTTGCCGTCGTTGCGGATGCGCAGCAGCAGCTCGCCAAGCGCCACTTTCTCCGCGGCGTTCATCCCGGCGGCCGGTTCGTCCAGCGCCAGCAGGCGCGGGTCGGTAGCCAGGGCGCGGGCAATCTCCAGCCGCCGCTGGTGGCCGTAGGCGAGGTCGCAGGCGCGGTAGTGGGCGAACTGGGCGATGCCGGTATACTCCAGCCAGTGCCACGCCAGCTCGCGGGTTTGCGCCTCTTCGGCGCGGGCGCGACGGTGGCGGCTCAGCGCCGCCCACAGGCCGTTGCGGGTGCGTACGTGGCGGCCAACCATCACGTTTTCCAGTACCGACATCTCGTTAAACAGCCGCACGTTCTGGAAGGTGCGGGCGATGCCGGCGGCGGTGACTTTCTCAATGTTTTTCGGAAAGTAGGGCTGACCGGCGATGGCGAACTCGCCGCTGTCCGCCGGATAGAGCCCGGTTATCAGGTTAAAGCAGGTGGTTTTACCCGCGCCGTTGGGGCCGATAAGACCGTAGATTTCACCCTCGTTGATGGCGAGCGAGACGTTATCGACCGCCGTCAGGCCGCCGAAGCGCTTCGACATATGGCTGACGCTGAGCAGGCTCATGCCTTACCTCCTTTATGCCCGGCGGGCCAGATGCCCTGCGGGCGCAGCAGCATCACCAGCACCAGCGCCAGGCCGTAAAAGAGCTGGCGCAGAATTTCCGGGTCAATCAGCACTTCGCCGAACAGCGCCTGCTGCAGCGGGGCGGCCTGGCTGCGCAGCAGCTCGGGCAGGGCGGTCAGCAGAACGGCGCCGAGGATAACGCCCGGGATATGCCCCATCCCGCCGAGCACCACCATCGCCAGCACCGCAATCGACTCCTGCAGGGTGAAGGATTCGGGGGAGACGAAGCCCTGGAAGGCGCCGAACAGCGCCCCGGCGACGCCGCCGAACGAGGCGCCGATGGCGAACGCCAGCAGCTTATAGTTACGCAGATTAATCCCCATCGCCCGGGCAACGTCCTCATCCTCACGGATGGCGTGCCAGGCGCGGCCGATCCGCGAGTGCTGCAGGCGCAGGCAGACGAAGATAATCGCCACAATCACCAGCATCAGCAGGTAGTACCACAGCCACAGCGCCGGAACCTTAACGCCGAACCAGTGATAGACGCCGCTGAATTTAAGGCCGAACAGGCTCAGAGTATCGACGCCGGAAATACCCTTTGCGCCGTTGGTAATGTTCACCGGGCGATCGAGGTTGCGCATCAGGATGCGGATAATCTCGCCGAAGCCGAGGGTGACGATGGCCAGGTAGTCCCCGCGCAGCTTGAGGGTCGGCGCGCCCAGCACGATGCCGCAGCCCGCCGCCACCAGCGCGGCGAACGGAATAATCAGCAGCCAGGAGGTGTGCAGGCCGTCCGGGAACCAGGCCAGCAGCTGCGGAAACGCCTCCAGCAGATGCGGGGAGGCCAGCAGCGCCGCCAGGTAGGCGCCGACGGCGTAGAAGGCGATAAAGCCCATATCCAGCAGGCCGGTGTAGCCGACCACGATGTTGAGCCCCAGCGCCAGCATGATGTACAGCAGGGCGAAGTCGATAACCCGCACCCAGTAGTTGCCGCCGAGCTGGCTGGCGACCATCGGCGCCACCAGCAGCGCGCAGATAAACAGGGTCATGCCGGACCAGAAGCGACGGGAGGCGGCGGGGGCCGCGACGAGTTGTGCCGTTGTCATATTTTTTCCTATGCCCGATGCGCGACGCGCTCGCCGAGTAAACCGGCGGGACGGAACACCAGCACCACGATCAGCACCATAAAGGCGAAGATATCCTGATAGTTGCTGCCAAAGACGCCGTGGGTCAGGTCGCCGAGATAGCCGGCGCCCAGCGATTCGATGATCCCCAGCAGCAGGCCGCCGAGCATCGCGCCGCGAATATTGCCGATGCCGCCGAGCACCGCCGCGGTGAAGGCCTTAATGCCGGGGAGAAAGCCCATTGAGAAGCTGGCGCTGCCGTAGTTGCTGGCCATCATGACCCCCGCCAGCGCCGCAAACGCGCCGCCGATGGCGAAGGTGAGGGTGATAATGGCGTTGGGGTTGACCCCCATCAGCGTGGCGATGCGTGGGTTCTCCGCCACCGCGCGCATGCCGCGGCCTAAGCGGGTAAATTCCACCAGCAGCCACAGGCCGAGCATGACCGCAAAAGCCAGCGCAACGGTGACGATGCCGGTCACGGTGACGATCGCCGGCGGATGCGCCGCGCTGCCGTGGGTCCCGGCGATCGGCTCCATCGGCAGGATCTGCGGGAACATCAGCGGGTTGCGGGTCCAGATAATCATCGCCACGGTTTGCAGCAGCACCGACACGCCGATCCCCGAGATCAGCGGCGCCAGGCGCGGAGCGTTGCGCAGGCGGCGGTAGGCAAAGCGCTCAACCGCCATCGCCAGCAGGGCGCAGACGAGCATGGCCAGCATCAGCGCCAGGCTCAGCTGGGCCAGCGGCGGCAGGCCGGGAAAATGGGCGTTCAGCGCGTTCATTGCCGACAGCGTCGTCAGGGCGCCGACCATCAGAATATCGCCGTGGGCAAAGTTAATGATGCGCAGGATGCCGTACACCATGGTGTAGCCGAGCGCGATCAGGGCATAGATGCTTCCCAGCATGATGCCGTTGATGAATTGCTGTATGAGTGTGTCCAACCGATTTACCCGACAATGTGCTCAAATTACGGCTACCATCCAATAAATGAATTAAATTGTAAAATACGGATATATTCTTTCTTATTATGAACGCGAATTTATCTATCTTTATGATATTTAATATAATTAAATAACGTATCGGATCTCACTTAGCGCTAAGAAAATCAATATATGAAAAAAACAGAACAATCGGCCGAGCGGGAAGGCTGGGCGGAAAGCGGTCTTGCCAACGATCCGCCGCTGCGGGCGGTGCGCGCCTTTGAGGCCATCGCCCGCCTCGGCAGCATCACCCTGGCCGCTCAGGAGCTGGCGATATCGCCGTCGGCGGTCAGCCATCAGCTGAAGGTGCTGGAGGGATACCTGCAGATCCCGCTTACCGAGCGCCAGGGGCGACGGCTGACCCTCAGCCTGCAGGGGCGGGAATACTACCGCTCCATCCGCGCGGCGTTTAACGTTCTGCGCCAGGCCACCGAGCATCTGGTCGATCAGGTCCAGAGCCAGCAGGTCACGATCAGCCTGATCCCGCTGTTTGGCATGGGCTGGTTTATTCCTCGCCTGCCGTCATTCGTCCACGCCAACCCGCAGACCGAAATCAACGTGGTTTACGCCAACCACCGCAACTACCTCAGCGACGCCTCGGATATGTCGATTCGCTTTGGCAACGGGCGCTGGGCGGGATATCAGAGCGAAAAGCTGATTTCCGGCAGAATGGTGGCGGTATGCAGCCGGGCGTTTATCCGCCTGCACGGACATATTGATACCCCGGAGCAGCTGCTGCAGATGCCGCTGCTCCACGACGAGGAGCGCAGCACCTGGAACCAGTGGTTTGTGCAGCAGGGCGTGAAGCGCCCGCCGCGATCGACGGGGCCGCTGTTTGAGGACGGGCTGTTAACCCTCGCCGGCGTGCAGGCCGGGCTGGGCTGCGCGCTGATGCGCGAGCCGCTGATCGCGCCGTATCTGAACAGCGGCGAGCTGGTGAAAATCTTTGACGCGGCCATCGATGACGGCCGGGATTACTACCTGTGCGTGCGACAGGACAGCGAAATGACGCCCAACGGCAGGCTGCTGCAGAGCTGGCTGCGCGGCGAGGCGCTGAAGTAAGCGCCTCGGGTAGGCTAGCGGTGGCGAATTTGCAGCGTCGCCGGCAGATAGCGCTGCAGCGGCTCCGGGGTGGCGCCGTCGATAAGCTGGCTGATCAGGTCATAGCAGTGCCAGGCCAGCTGGCGATTATCCTGCTGAACGGTATCAATGCGCAGCGACAGCGAGTCGTACAGATAGTGATCGTCGAAGCTGGCGAGGTGGATGCCGGAATCGAGTAAATTATGCTGGCTCATGTAGCGCAGCACCCCTTCCAGCAGGCCGCAGGCGGCGGTGAACAGCGCCTGAGGCGGCCGCCCCAGCCGCGCGCAGAGCGCGGCAAACATTTCGTAGCCGGAGCTGGGATGATAGTTGCCGTTAATCACCCATTCAGGGCGGAGCTCAACGCCCGCCTGCGCCAGCCCCTGGGTAAAGCCGGCCAGCCGGTCCCGCGAAGGCGAAAGCCGCGGCTGGCCGCCGAGAAACCAGAACTCCTCGGCGTGCTGGGGAGCAATCCGTGAGATCAGCTCGGCGGTGGGGGTGATGGAGTCGGTCATCACCAGCGGCAGGCTGCTGCCGCTGGGGCTGCGGTCAAACAATACCACCGGCAGCTGCTCGCTGAGCTTGAGGTAATCCGCGTCGTTGTGCATGCAGGAGGCGACGATCAGGCCGTCAACCTGGCGGGCAATCATATTATTGACCACCATGCTTTCCTGGGCCGGGTTTTCGTCGGTGCAGGAGATCAGCAACTGCACGCCCGCCTCGCGGCACAGCATTTCCAGCTCATGGGAGAAGACTGCGAAGCCGTAGTTGGTGATTTCCGGCACCACCAGTCCGATGGTATGGCTGCGGTTATCGCGCAGCGAGCGGGCGTGAATACTCGGCTGATAGTGCTGCTCGCGGGCGATGGTCTGGACGCGTTCGCGGGTCTCCTGCGCCACGCGCAGCTCTTTGCCTCGCCCGTTCAGCACGAGGCTGGCGGTCGCCTTCGAGACGCCCGCCAGCTCGGCGATATCTTTAATGGTAACGCGTTTGGTTTTCATCACGACAGCATACGCCCGAGAAATTAAAACGCTGATTCTACCATGCATGGCCGCAGCGGCCAGTAGCAGAATGCAGCCGGCGTCGCACCGCTGAAAATCATTTGCCCAGGATACTGCGGGAAATAGCGGCTGCTCATTACGCCTTCTCCGCCGTTAATGAAAATCTCAATGCTTGAGCTGTCGCATAAGATCCGCACCGCCCGCACCTCTCCCCGCCAGTAGCGGTAGAGCGCGTCGTCGCAGGCCAGGCTGCGGCGTTCGAGGCGAATGCCGTCGGCGTCAAGGGTGAGCCTGAGGGCGCCGCCGAAATCAATCCCCAGCTCGTCGCCTGGCGCTACCTCAAAGACCATGTCCATCGGCGC